>CAJQQR010000087.1 GCA_905480545.1 uncultured Pirellulaceae bacterium | reverse complement strand
GTCTTTTAGACAGTTTTTTCCGCCATCTGACAATCAGGCAGATCGAAAAACAGGGAATTCTATGAAATTGCATGCAACAACCATTCTTTCCGTCCGGCATAACGGGAGTGTCGCGATGGCAGGTGATGGCCAAGTAACGCTTGGATCGGCAATCATGAAGGCGGATGCATGCAAGGTCCGAACCTTAATGAACGGCTCGGTGATTTGTGGATTTGCCGGATCGACAGCCGATGCGTTTGCTTTATTGGAACGATTTGAGGAAAAACTTCGCGATTATCCTGCGAATATGCCGCGGGCGGCGACTGAATTGGCCAAAGAATGGCGAATGGATCGAGCTCTTCGGCGTCTGGAAGCGCTTTTGGCAGCCGTTAATTCTCAACACTCATTATTGATAAGCGGCACTGGCGACGTGATCAATCCGACTGACGGTATCATCGGAATTGGTTCGGGCGGGAATTATGCAATCTCAGCAGCGCGGGCATTGACCCAGCATTCGTCACTTTCTGCAGGTGAAATTGCGAAGGAATCATTAAAAATTTCAGCTGGAATCGACATTTACTCGAGCGGCAACATTGTGATGGAGGAACTGAAATGTCAGGACTAATGACAAAACCTGAGAACGAACCGATTGAGATCAAGATGGATACTCCTCGGAATATCGTACAGCAATTGGATCGCTACATTATCGGGCAAGGCGATGCAAAACGGGCCGTTGCGATTGCGATTCGAAATCGCTGGCGGCGTCAGCAGTTAGCGGAAGAATTGCAGCAGGAGATCTCTCCAAAAAACATCATGATGATTGGTCCAACGGGCGTCGGAAAAACTGAAATTGCGAGGCGGCTTGCGAAGTTGACAGGTGCTCCGTTTATTAAAGTTGAGGCAACCAAGTATACGGAGGTTGGTTATTACGGCCGCGACGTTGAAAGTATGGTACGTGAATTGGTTGAGAACGCGATTGCCATTGTCCGTGAACGTGAACGGAAAAATGTGGAGGAAGACGCGAAGGATAAAACAAACGACCGGCTGCTGGATCTCTTGATCGATCCTCCTGAGCCGATCAACTTTCCGGCATTTGATACCGACTCGAAATCTGAGAACGAATCCGAGGAAGTCAATCAGCAAATGGAATTGCAGAAAAGACAGGCACGCACCCGTGAAAAGATGCGGGCAATGCTGATGGCAGGCGAGATGGACCATCGTAAAGTTGAGATGACCGTTGAATCGCGATCTACGCCGATGGTCTTTTCTGGTGCCGGTATGGAAAATATGGATGTCGACCTTCAGGGGATGTTTGAAAAAATCATTCCGAAGTCTACGGCGAAGCGCGAAATGACCGTTGCCGAAGCAAGACAGGTTATCTTTGAACAAGAGTGCGATTCACTTTTGGATAACGAAAAAATTAATGGTCTTGCGATTGAATTGGCGGAGAATGTCGGAATTATTTTTCTAGATGAAATCGACAAGGTCATTGCCGGTGAAGGCAAATCGGGTGGGGATGTTTCACGGCAAGGTGTTCAGCGAGATCTGTTGCCGATTGTGGAGGGAACAACTGTACAGACTAAGTACGGGTACGTGCGTACTGATTTTATCCTGTTTGTTGCAGCGGGCGCATTTCACCGAAATCAACCAAGTGATTTAATGCCTGAATTGCAAGGTCGATTTCCAATCCGTGTGGAGCTTGATGATTTGACGAAGGAGGATTTTGTGAAGATCCTTCAGGAGCCACGGAATTCGTTGACGAAACAGTACGCGGCATTAATGGAAACCGAAGGCATCACGCTTGAATTTAAAGATGAAGCAATTGAGCAGCTCGCTTCGTTCGCTTATCAAGTCAACCAGACGACGCAAAATATTGGTGCACGTCGGCTCTACACGATCTTGGAAAAAGTACTCGAAGAACTTTCATTTGACGCAGCGGAAATGAAGATGGGGCATGTCGATATCACGGCGGAGTATGTGAATCAACGCTTGGAAAAGGCTGTTTCCGATGAGGATTTGAGCAAGTTTATTCTCTAAGTTAATAGACGCCGCTTGTCTTCTCTATCGTTAAACAGGTTGATTTCGTTTAGGCAGGTGTTTTCATGCCTGCCGCAAACCAATGTCGCTTTCGAGGCGTCCGATAATCGTTACAATGGTAGGATCAACAGCGAAAAACCAACCCATGGAATGATCAATGACCGCAACTGAAGTTGAGCAAATACTCGTCGTCCCAACAGCCCGATTTCATGACTTGGGTTATTTTCAAGGCTTTTGCGATTCGCCAGAGAAGTACATTTCTGATTTGTTCAATCCGGATTTTGTCTCCTACAAACCTCGTCCAGAAATGGAAGAGGATCCTTCTTTTAAGCAATTGATTCCGTACGTCGTTTTTCGGTATCAAACACCCGATGGTGAGACGCAATTGTTTTCATACGCTCGTGGAAAAGGGCAGGGGGAATCGCGGTTACATGACAAATGGAGCATCGGAATTGGGGGGCATATCTCTTCGGTCGACAATTCGGAGAATGAGCCCTACCGTGATGGAATGCGACGGGAACTTGAAGAAGAAGTCATGATCGACACTCCATACTCGGAACGTTGCGTTGGTTTGATCAATGATGATGAATCGGAAGTCGGCAAAGTTCATCTTGGCGTGGTGCACATCTTTGACGTCGATGAGCCAAAGGTAGAATCGAACGAAGACGAGATTTGTGAAGCGAGATTCCGTCCGGTCGACCAGTTGCTTGGCGATATCGATAAATTTGAAACTTGGTCACAAATCAGTTTGAAGGCTCTATTCCCGGGCGAGTAGCGATCATTCTCGCGTTAGGTGAACAAGATACGCTTCGTATTTAACCCACAGATTTGGTTCCCTTGAACGATTCCTTCGTGTATCTCGATAACAATTCGACCACGCGAGTCGATCCACGGGTGTTTGAGGCGATGGCCCCGTATCTGTTGGAGGAATACGGAAATCCAGCAAGTACGACCCATGAAATGGGGCGTCGGGCAAAAGAGGCCGTTGAGGTTGCGCGGCAGAAAATTGCGTCGTTGATTCATGCGACGCCGGAAGAAATTGTTTTCACTAGCGGCGCGACTGAATCAAATAATCTCGCGATTCGAGGGGTGTGTACGCATCGGTCCGCAAAGACCCGACGGATTGTAACATCGCTGCTGGAGCATCGCGCTGTGCTTGATCCAATTCGCCGTCTCGAAAAGGAATCATTTGAAGTTTCGAGATTAAAAGGATTCGATCGCAAAGGAGCTGTAGATGCGGAAGAGTTGTCCGGTGCGATTGCTCCATCGTGTGATCTTCTTTCATTGATGCTGGCGAACAATGAAATTGGCACGATTGGCGATTTTAATTTGATTGCGGAGTTGAAGTCACGTTCGAAATTCGTTTTCCATTGCGACGCGGCCCAGGCGTTGGGGAAGATAGCGATCGATGTCCGGCAGTCGCCGGTTGATTTGATGTCGTTTAGCGGGCATAAGTTGCACGGTCCCAAAGGGGTTGGGGCACTTTATGTGCGGCGAGGAACCCGACTGAAGCCAGTTATTGATGGTGGAGGGCATGAAGGTGGGAAGCGAAGCGGGACGCTGAACGTTGGTGGAATCGTTGGGTTTGGTACGGCCGCTGGAATTGTTGCGGCGGAGTTGTCGGAAATACGAACTCACTTGCAGCGTCTGACGACCGAATGCTGGAGAAAATTGACAAGAAAAATCGAAGGCGTTTACTTGAATGGTCCGCCGATCGATGAACGGTTGCCCGGTAACCTGAATATCACGATTGATGGGGTTGATGCGGAGACGTTGACGCTGAAGATACCAAGAATCTGCATTTCTACGGGTAGCGCTTGCACGTCCGCCGATCCCGAACCGAGCCATGTGTTGCAGGCAATCGGTTTGAGTGAAATGGCAGCCCGTGCCAGTATTCGAATTGGACTGAGTCGCTTTACAACGGATGAAGAAGTTGATTTTGCTGTGCAAGCCATTGCGGACGCAGTTTTTGAATTGCGCCAGCTCAACCGCGAACTTTAGGCAATACGCGTGGGACTCCATTCTGCGTCATCTTGCGTTTTTTTTCGTCGTTGAATCCATCGGAGCCGGTTTGGGCCTTGGTTGCCTCGCCCACCACCAGTCACTTAACCGGACTATCTATCCCGCGATTTTCGTCCAGCCCAACCAAAGACCGGCTGTCAACATTCCGATGGCAGAGATCCACAGGAAGATGTCCCACAGCAATCCGGGCTGTAATCGTTTTTCGATCCGATAGTACCGATAAAAAATACTGGCTCCAGCGAGCATCGGTAACATTAACGCCTGCATCAAGCCACTGATTAAAACCAGCTGGACAGGTTTAGGATAAAAAATGTAAATCAAAATCGAACAGACTGGAAAGAAAACGCTGAAAAATACGATTAGTTTTCGGTAGCTTTCTCTTTTGGCGAATCCGATCACTCGCAAAGCGTCACTAAACGTGCGAGCATGCGCCGCAAACGAAACGAAAATCGTTGAGTACAAAACAGCGATCGCGCCGAAAAGAAAGACTCCCTGAGCAATCGGTCCGAAAACCGGCTCGTACATGACCGCTAGGTATCGGATGGTGTCGTTACCTTCCGGCGTTAAGCCGGTTCGCCAGAGAATCGATGCACCCAGCAAATAGAAGGCCACAGTTGAAAAGGTATAGATCAACATCGAGCACCACGCGTCCCACCGCATGACTCGCATCCAGCCTTGAGCGCGGCTGATCCATTCATCGGAACCGTCGTTGGGACCAACGTATCGTCCGTATCCTTTTTCTTGACACCAGTAGGGATACATCACCAATTCGGATGCTCCGACACCAATGATTCCAAACGTCATCAATGCAATTGATACACCATTGTCAGCGCCCGGCGGCAATCGAAATTGTAGGCCGTTTAAAATGTCGTTCAGCGAGAATCCCCATTCCACATTTGACTGAAGCAAAACAATATTTACCACCGTGATCAACGTAAAGAGTGCAACCAAAGCCGTAGAGAAGTTCTGAATCAATGTAAAGCGTCCAAGCACTAGCAGCACGATCGTGATGACGATAACGATGGACGCCCAGATTTCATCGTCAATTGGGTCGTTTAATGGTTTGCGAAGTAGCTCAAAAGTTTCAAGATGCTTATTAAGTTCGCTGAATTCTTCGACGATCGAATTTTGCATGTTGCTCAACTCAACAATTTGTGCCTCGAGTTTTGATTTGGTTTGGGCATCTGAAGTGTTCGCAATTTCCTGATCAACTTCGCTTATCTTATTTGATATACGATTGACCTCGTACAGCAGCGGACTGAACGGTTCCCGCTTTGAAAACTCGAGAAGATTCATGAACTTTCCGGAATCAAAATCCGCTTCATGCTGCTCTCGGATTTTGATTTGGGCCTCGAGCATCGGGACGAAATACTGATTGCGAAAATCGTTTTCGACGTCAGATTCGGTGGCATCCATGTAGGACCCGAAATCGCCGATCATGGTTGAACCAACAATGGTCTTGGTTTCAGATTCGGCAAGTGCGTTAAAGTCTTGGCCGTATTGAGTGACCGGAACGCTAATAGAAAGGGCTTGTCCAACACCGCCTGCGATTCCGCCCAATTGTGCGATACTCGCGACGAACATTATGAACCAATACCAGATCAGCCAATTCCCATGGTTTTTGATTCGAGGTCCCGGAACATCGTCGAATCCATCCATTGCGGTTTTGCCTGTTACCAGCGAGTATCGGCCCAATTCGACTTGCACGAGTACCTTGATCACACACCCAATAAGGATTAGCCACAGCAGCCAGAATCCGGCCTTGGCTCCTGTCACGGTTGTCGCGATTAGTTCGCCGCTGCCGACGATCGAGCCAGCCACAATTAGCCCTGGCCCCAGTTGCCGCAGGATTCCCCCGACTGTGTTTGGCGGCTCTTTCGCACCGACTGGATTATCCGATTGGGGCGGTTCAGCGTTGTGCTCTGTTTCGGCCATGTGTTAAGTCATCTAAGGTTGGGGTGTTAGCCATAAGTTACCGGATTGCGAGGTGGTATGAAACCATTGTATCGGAATGATGTGACCATCCGATTTTGGCTGAATTTGGAAACCGTTTTTTTTATTGCGCTGGCGACCGTTTCCGCTTGAAAAATCCGGTTGGTAAAACAAGTGATACAGTGGGTTTGTAAAACAGAATTTGTAAATCATTCGCGGCTAAAATCGAAGAAATTTGGTAAAATGACGACGACTCACCAACTCGCTTATTCACCAAGTCTGGAATGATTCATGAAGACCCTATTTCTGCTAGTTACGGTTTCGGCATCGGCATTGGCACTGGCCCCGCATTCGGATGAAAATGAACGGCTCAATAAATTGCTTGATGACCGTGTAAAAGCGAATCGGGAAATCTTAAAAGAGAATTTGGCAATATATGACGACGTTGATGATTCTCAAGAGTGGAAACGGGTAGAGAAAGAATCGAATGCTGCCTTAATTGAACTGCTAGAATATTGCAGGAAAAGCGAAGACAACAAATTAAAGCGAATGATGCTTAAAAATGAATATTACATGGAGCTAATTTATTCACTGAGCGAAAAAGATGTTGCGGTCGAAAACAAATCACTTGGCGAAGGTGATCCGGCAGAAAACGATGCGGCCATTAAAGTTGCAGAGAAGATGATCGCCCGGTATCGAAAAAAAATTCTCGAGCTTGGTGACGCAATTCAATAACCACTGCCGATTGCCTGGGGCACATGATTGCATTAGCTAGATGGGCCGAATCCTACAGCAAATCGTTGTTCCACTACCCGTCAGTGATCATCAACCAATCAATACAAACAGAATCATTCGTTGGTCGAGTGCGAAATTGGCAAAAAGACTCGGGTGAAGGCCCTGATCTGTCGTTGACTTTTCAGAATAAAAACTTATATTCTTTCTTTTCCGATCGAATCCGGGTTTTTAAGGTCCGTTTTCCGATCGTGAATTCAAACAGGAAATAGATGGTCGGGTAGCTCAGTTGGTAGAGCAATGGACTGAAAATCCATGTGTCGGCGGTTCGAACCCGCCCCCGACCACTTTTTCTTTCTTGGAAAATCGGCGATGGCGATCTACGGTATCGTAGACCCACAGGCCGATAAATCTTCAGGCCGATAAATCTTCAGGTCGATAAATCTTCAGGTCGATAAATTTGCCTCGGAGTGAGTCTCTCTCCAATTATCGCGTTTTCATCCAGCCGCGTTGCTTGAAGAACATCAGCATGGAGACGGAAATTGTTAGCATCAACAGCAACGCAAACGGGTAGCCAAAATACCAGCGTGTCTCGGGCATGTTCCACCCGGACACGCTTGAGTCAAAGTTCATGCCGTACAACCCAGCGATAAAACTGAGTGGCATAAAAATTGTCGCTATGATCGTCAGCACTTTCATGACCTCATTCATCCGCATGCTCATGAAAGTGAAACAGAGGTCATGAAGATCATTGCAGCTGTCTCGGCATGCTTCGGCTAAATCGACAAGGTGGTGAGTGTGGTCAAGCACGTCTCGTAAATGCAATCGGGTTTCGTCTGTTATCACATTCGATTCGTTAGCAATCAAACTTCGAACCAATTCTCGGTGTGCCCAAGCATCACGACGCAGCACACGCACTTCGCTTCGGAGTCGGTAGAGGTCAACGATGGGGTTATGTTTTAACGAATCACCATTCTCCTCGTCGCCAAGCTCATCTTCGATCTGGTCAAGCTTGCCAGTGTAGTGCTCTAGCACGGGGAAATACGAATCGACAATCGTATCGATTAAGGCATATGCCAAAAAATCGCTACCAAGTTTCCGGATCATGCGTTTGGTTGACTTGAGACGTTCACGAATCGGCTGGAAGCAATCCCCCGAATGTTCCTGCCAGGTTAAAACGTAGTCTTTGCCGACGAAAATGCTGATTTGTTCCCGATACAAGCCGTCGACGTGGCTAGGAAGTCGAAGCACCGTGTAAAAATGGTCAACGTATTCTTCGAATTTTGGACGTTGATGGGTATTCACAACATCTTCAACAGCTAGTTCATGCAATCCAAATTGGGTTGCAATTTTTAGGATCACCTCTTTGTTTCCGAGCCCGATGATGTTCATCCATGTGACCGTTTCAGCCCTCTGTTTCGGCAAATGATCGACATCACAATTGGCCCAGTGGTTGAGTTCATCGGAATTAAATTGGATCACATCTACTACTGGTTGCTCCGCAAGATCGCTGATTTTGAATTCGCCAGGTGGGTTTCCAGGAGTTACTTTGCGAATTTTCTGTCTTGCGAAAGTGCGGGATTTAATGCCCAGATTGCTTCTTCGTCGAGCCATTTGATTTGCTTCCTTATTCTACCTTTGAGATGAACTCTTTCCTGCTGCCAATCGCGGCAGACTTCGGATGAAGCCTGACAAGGCGTGAGATCTGTTGAATCGAATTCTTCGTAACGCATTGTCAGCTAGGATACATGAGTTTTTGTTGAAGCAAGGTCCTAGTTCGACTTTTGATGTGCGAGTAATTTACTACCAGCGAATCGGTCCATTAAGCTTCCTGCACCCACGCCGACAAAAAGGCAGGCGATATCACTCCAAACAAACGACCTTCCAAGCATGAATCCTATCGTCGGAACAGAACGTAATCCCACGAGCCAGGATGGTGTCCAGAGCTGGCTGAATTCAATGCCACATGTCACTAGCAGGGTTACTATTGCCAGCGTGATAATGGCGGCTTGAGGAAGAAAAAGTCTCGCAACGAAATAGCACATCAATCCCCAAAGCGTATCGGCTGAATAGGCCGCAACGATCGTAAGTAGGAGGTTGGAATACGGTTCATTTCGATAGGCTCGTGCCACTAAACCCATCGCCATGGCAACGGCGATGAACAGTAGCGATCTGTGCCGAGTGTTTCTAATCAAACGATCGTGATAAGATGAGTTGGGTTGAATATTCATTAGCGAATGTGTGCAAATTCCTACCTGCAAAAGGTCAGTTCCCTCTAAGTTCTTCGTTTGGACCTATCTAGGGCAAATGTTTGTTGCATTCGGGCCCTGAAGGGCTTAGAAGGTCATTATGAAGCTTGGGATTCTCTCTCGAAGTTTAAAATGTTATAGCACTCGAAGGCTTCGAGAAGCGGCTGAACAACGAGGTCACAAAGTAAAAGTTCTCAACACGCTGAAATTCGCAATCGATCTGCGACGTGGGCACCCGGATTTGTTCTTTCGCCGACGCCAATTGACCGAGTACGACGCGGTTATTCCCCGAATTGGGGCATCGATTACCTATTATGGTACAGCGGTCGTTCGACAGTTTGAGCAGATGAATGTGTTTTGTGCGAATTCGTCGGTTGGAATCGTGAACTCCAGAGATAAGCTTCGTAGCTTACAGGTGTTGAGTCGTCACCAGATCGGAATGCCGCAGACAACATTCGTTCGAGATAAAAGGGATGTTTTACCAGCGATTGAGCGTGTTGGTGGTGCACCGGTCGTGATTAAGCTCTTGGAAGGAACTCAGGGTATCGGAGTTCTGCTTGCCGAGACGATAAAATCCGCTGAGGCAATCGTTGAATTGTTGCAAAGTCAAAACCAAAATGTATTGATTCAAAAGTTTGTTGCCGAAAGTAGGGGCAAAGACATTCGCGCTTTCGTTGTCGGTGATCAGGTCGTCGCCGCGATGCGGCGGGTGGCTCAAGGTCAAGAATTTCGAAGCAATGTACATCGCGGTGGATTGACTGAATCCGTTGAGCTTTCGGAAGAATATACCACGACGGCACTGCGGGCTGCCCAAATCATGGGACTGCGTGTTGCTGGTGTTGATATGCTAGAAGCCAAAGATGGTCCACAAATCATGGAAGTCAATTCGTCGCCCGGCCTTGAAGGAATCGAACGATGCACTCAATTAGATGTAGCCGGAGCGATCATTGACCATGTAGCCTCGCATGTTGATTTTCCCGAAATAGACCTTCGCCAAAGGCTTTCGGTCAGCCGTGGTTATGGCGTAACCGAAATAAATATTCCAGAAAAATCTGATTTTATCGGCAAGACGATCGAGTCGGCCGGATTCGAGGAGCAGAACATCAATGTGCTGACGCTTCATCGTGGAACATCCGTAATCCCAAATCCGAAACGGAGTCGTGAAATTGAAGCCAACGACCGATTGCTGTGCTTTGGTAACTTGGAAATCTTGAGAAAAATTGTGCCAAAAAAGGTCCGAAGGAAACGGCGACCAAGCGTGATGGACCTGCCCGAGTTGCCAGTTGCGCGAGAAGTTAGTGATGACGCGGAGGAATCTAGCGAATGAAGTCTGACGTAAAAGCGTCTAAACAGGATCACGACCGAGAAAAGTTCACGTGGAATGGTCGCTTCGTAGAGCCGGGTGAGACTTGTGACCTTCAGATTGCAGTCAGCGAAAGTTACAGTGGGGTTGCGGTAGAAATTCCGATTCAAATTCAGCGTGCAACCAATTCTGGGCCTACTGTTTTTGTTTCTGCCGCACTTCATGGTGATGAGATCAACGGGACTGGAGCGGTCCGTGAACTTCTGAAGGACGATGAGCATTCATTACTGTCAGGTACCTTGATTCTTGTCCCGGTGTTGAACATTCCGGGATTTGAACGTCACTCGCGGTACTTGCCTGATCGTCGCGATCTCAACCGAGCATTTCCAGGATCATCATCGGGAACACTCGCAGGAAGGATGGCTCAGGAGATTTTTAAAACAATCGTTAAAAGAAGCGATTTCGGAATTGATATTCATACGGCATCCAAGCGTCGCACCAATTATCCGAATGTTCGTGGTGATTTGTCGATTCCGGAAGTCAAACGGATGGCACTCGCTTTTGGGTGCGAAGTGGTAATGAACGGTCCTGGGCCCGTTGGTGCGATGCGACGCGAAGCTTGTAAGGCAGGATGCCCGACCATAATCATGGAAGGTGGCGAAGTTTCCAAGGTCGAGCCAAGTATTGTCGAATCAGCGATACGCGGTGTCCGAAATGTGCTAAGAGAATTCGGAATGTTGGGTGGAGACAAAGACATTCCGGACTACCAACTGGTGATAGAGAAATCGAAATGGATTCGGGCCGATCACGGTGGGTTTCTGTCTTTTCATGTTAAACCGGGTGATGTCGTAGCCAAAGGCCAAGCTCTTGCTACCAATGCCACATTACTCGGCCAGGAACAGAGTGCGATTTTTGCTCCCTTCGATGGGGTCGTCGTCGGCATGACCACGTTGCCCGCGATAAGTCCCGGTGATCCGATTTGCAATCTAGGTGAGTTGCCCAAGGGAACCAAACCGTCAGAATTTCGGCGGCGCCGTCGAATCGAAGACGGTCTCGAGACTCGATTGGTGGATGAGCTTGCATCAAATGTCTTGGTGGTCAAACCAGAAGAGTAGACCGGTTGGGAATGGGTGAGTGGGAAGTTCAAACCGAACATTTTTGAGTCCTGCCATTTGCGTTCGCATCGTGTTTTTTGCCACTTTCTGTATCGCCGTTTGTCGCGTATCTCGATAAGAAGTCAACGCTTTCTGAGGAGGTATGCGATCAACTTCGCCACTTGGTGGCAAAGTTAAATCAGAAAGACACGAAGGCTTCGGACAAATCTTAGGCCTTGGATTTGGGATTCGACATTTATGTAGAGTTTGGGC
>CAJQQR010000086.1 GCA_905480545.1 uncultured Pirellulaceae bacterium | reverse complement strand
GTTCTTGAAAGGCTTTTTGAAAAACGAATCGTTCAGATTGTCGGACCGCATGGAAGCGGAAAATCGACTCTTGTTGAGATGATTTGTCAATCAATTGATAGCGAGTTTGCGAAATTTGTGATCCCATCGAGTTGCGATAAAAACCACGCCTTTAAAGAAGTACATAACAAGATCGCCGCAAGCTCGCGGGACCAGCTGCTTATCGTCGATGGAATCGAGCAGCTAAAGACGTCTCATCGCAAACGAATAATTGCCAAATGCAGAAAGCAAAGGTTGTTTCTTTTGGTTACGACTCACGAGTCGGTTGGAATCGATACTCTTATCCAAACGGCAACCAGCCTCAACGTTTTCAGGCAGATCGTAGATGACATGCTTAACGGGCGATTGGATTCCGTTTCAGGCGACGCCGATCTGATTGAAATTTCCGATATTGAAAGGGCGTTTAAAAACAGCTTTCCCGATCTCCGCGAGGCCCTGTTTGAACTGTACGATGTATTCGAACGTCGCCGATCAGCGGTTTGATCTGCAGCAGAGTTATGCAGCTTGCTACTTCATTCGCTCAAGTTTGATGACACAGTCTTTCACCATCGCATCGGCCAGTTTAAATAGAGTTTGATCGCCAGCGTTTAAGACTTCAAGCAATTGCTTCTTCTCCTGAACAAACTTCCACGCGAAATTTGGGTCGCATTCGACGATGCCGGTCAAATTATGGATCACATCCGCCAGTTTGACCGTTTTTGCTCGAACGCTGGCCTGTGCTGTATGCTTGTAATTGATGGCGATTCGGGTTGCCCGGTTGCCATCGGCACGCTGAGCGGGGTCGGTCAGATCATCGACCAATTCCCCGATGCCCGCGCCGAAATGCGAGTGGATTTCCGAAAGCGAAATTGGCGTGTCCTCCACGACATCATGTAACCAGGCCGCACAGATCATTTCGACATCATCAGTTACGGTCGTCACCAGTTCTGCAACTGCCTCTGGATGCACAATATACGGTTCATTTGAATATTTGCGCCGCTGATCGATGCTTTCGTGCGCGTTCTTCGCAAATTCAGCAGCTTTAATGATCTTCTCCGACATCATTCTATTTTTACTGAAATTCGGATTTTTTAAAGCCTAATGGACTCAGTGAAATACCGATTCATGATGGGATTTTTATTGACAGAACTGCGGTGAATTACAGAAAATAGCGATAAACTGAATATGGAGAGGGTTTCGCTTAGATGTGATACGCAGTTAAAACGATGAAGAGGTTTGCGTGAGAATCTTTTTCAAACACTTTTATTCTCGAAAAACCAGATTTGTTCCGGACAAAAAGGCATGAAATTATCTTGCGTTCATTGTGGAAACGATTTTGCGATCACCAGCGATCAGCTGGGCGGACGTGGGCGTTGTCCGCATTGCGAGAAAATCGTTGAATTTCCTCGTGGAAGCGGGCAAGATGATACTGAGTTTCGTTCCCGTCCGATCTCATGGATGGACAATTCAATTTCTGGATTGGGATCGATAGCGATCCATCTTATTCTAATGATTTTGATTGCGATCGTTCCATGGTCTGGTGGGAGTGATGGAGTCGGAGAGACGTATGAAGTCATGATCGGAGTTGCCGATTCCGAGAGCCTTGTTACCGAAGAGCAAGAGCAGCTTGAGCAGGAATCGCCGGCAGAGTCAACGGAAGCATTTGAGGATCCGTTGTTAAACGAATTGCCGACCGAGGATTCCAGTAATGATACGCTTGTGCAAATCGATAGCGCAAGTTTGTCTCCATCGGCCACGAATTTTAGTGAAAATGCTTTAAAGTCATCCAGTGCGTCGGGCGGAGGACAGGATTTTAACGGGTTGATCAAACAGCTAAAACGTGATGGGCTGGATATCGTTATTACGTTTGATAGTACGGGCAGTATGGGCGGTGAGATTGGAGTTGTTAAAAACAAAATTCAACGAATTGGCACCACACTGATGAAGCTGATTCCCAAGACTCGCATCAGCATTTGCACCTACCGAGACCAATCGGATGCGTACGTTGTGAAAGGAACTCCGCTGACCTCTAACCTAAACGATGTGATGTCGTTTCTGGATGGTGTTGATGCTGCCGGTGGTGGTGATCAGCCAGAGGCGGTTGTTGAGGGATTGAAGTGGTCCTTGGAAAAAAATTCTTTTCGACGCCGAGCCCGAAAAATCATCCTGCTGTTTGGTGATTATCCTCCTCATGAGATCGACCAAAGCCAATGCCTGGAATTGGCGACCAACTTTCGTTATCAGGAAAACGGTGTGATCAGCTGTGTGACTTGTCGGCGCCCCAGTCAGATGCCTGAGTTCAATGAGATCGCCAAAGCGGGCGGTGGTGAATCGTTTTTGACGGGAAATGATCGCGAGATCATGACTCAATTGGTTGTTCTCGTTTTCGGAAACAAACATCGCAAAAAAGTGATCGAGGCATTTAAGCTTTTTGAGCGATGAGGCTTTATTCACGCGGCTGATTGGGTGGGACTTATTCAGGTCGCGTAGGTTGTGCCTGCTGGAGGATTTACTTCACTCGATTTTCCGTGCCCTCCAATTCGTTGAGCGCTCGATTTAATACGCGGACCGTGTACTTGCCCTCAGAAACCAATTTGGGGCGATAGGAAAGATTTCGTTTCATCGCATCGATTACAGGCACGGCTTGTTGATCGATTTCATCTAAAACGTTGGCTGCGTGAACGCGCGCCCACTGCGACCCGTCATCTAAAATTTTCACCAAAACGGGTAATGCCTCTGCCGGTTTATCCATTTTGCAAAGCGCTCTCGCGACTGCGACACGAACGTTTTCTGATGGGTCGTTGAGTCGACTGGTAATTGCCGTTTCCGCTTTCGTCTTCGCTTTTTTGTTTTTGCCTAGATCGATGTTTCCGATTCCAATGGCGGACCAGTATCGGATACCTGCATCCGGATGTTCGAGGTTCGAAATCATTTCGTCAATTGAATCGATATTCTTTAGCGAGAGCGACGCAGCATCCCGAAGCCTGGCGATTTTGGATGCGCCATCCTCACCGGCAAAAATGGCATAGGGACTTCCTAGCTTTTCAGATTGCTCCCTGATGTAGGCCTCAGGGAGCAGTCCCGTGTCTCGCGTTTGGGCAACCCAGGCAAAATGAGCGTTACGCATTCGCTGAAGAGTTTGCTGATACTGGCCTTCGTTTGCAAGATTTTTCATTTCGTGAGGATCGTTTAACGTGTCATAAAGCTCTTCGACCGGTTTCGAGGTCGCCAGGAATTTCGTGACGCCAGGCAACGTAGAATTGGACGTTGACGTTCGGATGGCCATCATGGTTCGACCCTTCTCCGGCGTATTCATGTATTGATAGTAAGGTTTCCAGGGTTCGTAATTGCGTATGTATTTGAACTGTTGATCTCGAACTGCGCGGATGATGTCATATCGTTCATCCATCCGATCGCGTGCACCGTAAACGTATGACCGTCTCCGATTTTGGTTGCCTATAAAAGGCTGTCCATGCATGAATGTTGGAATTGGTATTCCTGCAAGTTGGAGCACAGTTGGGCCGAGGTCGATCAGGCTGATCAGCTGATCCGATTTTACGCTTTCAAATTTTCGATCTTGCGTTCGATGCTTTTTGGGGATCCGTACCATCAGTGGGACTTTCATTCCAGAATCGTAAAGCCAGCGTTTCGCTCGTGGCAAGCCGATCCCGTGATCGGACCAAAAAAACACAATGGTGTTGTCACGAAGTCCAGCGTCATCAATTTCCTTCAGCTTTTCTGCGACCCAACGATCGGTCGCGGTAATCAGATCGTAGTTTCGTCCCCAATCATCAAGCACCTCCTTCGTCTTGGGGTAATAAGGCGGCAACGTTTGCGAAGTGATTTTTCGATCATGCTTTTTGATACCCTTGGTTATCTTTGCGTACTTTTTGTTGTTTTCGATTCCGGATTCATGACATCCGGTAAAGTTAAAGACGGCAAAAAAAGGCTGGTCTTTATCACGGTTTTTCCAGTGAGCTTTGCCATTAGATTGATCCCAGCAATCCTTGGGGGGAGTGAATTGATAATCCGTTTTGGAATTGTTGGTGCAAAAGTAGCCTGCGTTTCGTAAATAAGTTGGAAACGGTTTGATGAATTTCGGGATTT
>CAJQQR010000085.1 GCA_905480545.1 uncultured Pirellulaceae bacterium | reverse complement strand
CGATCTGCCTGAAAACGTTAAGGCTGGTTGCCGTTTCGATTAGCGTATCGATTCCGACCGATTCGTGAGTCGTAACCAGAAGAAACAACTTTTGCTTCCTGCATTTGGCAATTATTCGGCTTCGATGAGACGTCTTTAGTTGCTCGATTCCATCGACGATAAGCAGCTGGTCCCGCGAGCTTGCGGCGATCTTGTTGTGAACTTCTTTGAAGGCGTGGTTTTTATCGCAACTCGATGGGATCACAAATTTCGCAAACTCGCTATCAATTGATTGACAAATCATCTCAACAAGAGTCGATTTTCCGCTCCCATGCGGTCCGACAATCTGAACGATTCGTTTTTCAACAAGCCTTTCAAGAACACTTGTGATGGATTCCTTCGGTGGAAAAAAATAACGACGTGCACCGGGGCGGATGAACCGCGTGCTAAACGGATTCATCTTGAATTCCCAACACTCATTTCCGATTCCGCATTGAGATACCGACCCGTCAAGCTATTGCGACACAATGCAATCTCTTCGGGTGTTCCTTCCGCGATAATCTGGCCCCCGTTTTCTCCTCCATCTGGCCCCATATCGATCACGTGATCGGCACCTCGAATCATGTCAACGTTGTGCTCGATTACCAATACGGTGTTGCCCGCCTCAACCAATTCATCCAGAACCTTAAACAGTCTTTCGACATCCAGAAAATGCAAACCAGTCGTGGGCTCATCCAAAACGTAAAGCGTCGTCCCCTGCCCTGGCCTCGCGAGATGTGTAGCAATTTTCAACCGTTGTGCCTCGCCACCAGATAATGTTGTCGCCGGCTGCCCGAGTTTTAAATAACCGAGGCCTGCCTGCTCTATCGCCTCCAATTGCATCGAAATCTTCGGAACATTTCGAAACAGATCAAGGGCATCTGTAATAGACAACATCAACACATCCGCGATGTTACGTTCTTTGAAATGGGCCTGTAACGTCGCCTGGTTATAGCGTCTTCCGTCGCACGCCTCACAAGTCACAAATAGATCGGGCATAAAATTCATTTCCAACTTTTTCGTTCCATGACCGCCGCATTCCGAACACGCTCCTTCCTTGTTGTTGAAGCTAAATCGCGATGCAGAATAGCCCCGCTGCTTGGCGATTTTCGTTGTCGCGAATAACTTTCGAATTTCGTCGAACATTCCACAAAACGTGGCAGCATTGCTCCGCGAAGATCTGCCAATGGGATCTTGATCAATTTCTACAACTCGTTCGAACGACTCCAATCCCGCCAAATCTTGAAATGGACCAGCTTCTTTTGGATTCCCCAATCGAGATTTGATGGCAGGCACGAGTGTACCGTGGATTAACGAGCTTTTTCCGGAGCCACTCTTCCCAGTAATGCAAACGAATCTGCCAACTGGAATCTTGAGCACATCTCCCTTCAAATTATGTAACGTTGCCCCCGTTAATTGAAGCCATTTCGTTCCCGGCTCAAGCGACCGTTTCGTTTCACGTTTTATTCGGTTCCCTCGCGAAATAAATGCACCGCTAACCGATTCGGAATTCTTCATGACTTCCGTCGGAGTATCATTTGCTAAAATTTCGCCGCCAAACCGGCCAGCTGACGGTCCCATATCGATCAAGCGATCAGCCACACGCATAATCGAAGCATCGTGTTCAACGACGATAATTGTATTTCCTTGCTTCTGGAGCCTTGTTATCGACCGGATCAGGCATTCATTATCGACCGGATGCAATCCAATGGACGGTTCGTCCAAAATGTAACATGCCCCCGTCAGTCCGCTTCCAATTCCGGTTGCCAATCGAACACGTTGATATTCACCTCCACTCAGCGTGTTGGCACGCCGATCGATGGTTAGATAACCAGCGCCGACATCGATCAAAAATTGCAGTCGTTTTTTGATCTCCTTGACAATTGGCGTTGCAATTTCGGATTGCTCGGAATCCAGCGTAGAATCAATTCCATCGAAAAAGACGGTTGCCTCATCGATGGTTTTCGAAGCGATCTCCCCAATTGAATGCTCAGCAAGAAGCACACTATTGGCCGTTTCACAAAGTCTTGAACCGCCGCATTTCAAACAGTCAACCTTGGAACGATAATCCTCCAACACATCTCGAATTTTTTCATTTGTCGCAATCACATATTCTTTTTCAAGAACATCGGCCAAGCCTATATGATCCGAGTCGCCAAGGAAAAACAGTCCCGCTGTCTTTTGAGAGACAGTTTGTATCGAATCGGAATCTTGAAAACCACACAACGCAAAAAGGGGCGCCAACTCGAGCAGCCGTTTGCGAGCATTTGGTTTTGGCAACACCTTCAGAACCTCCAGGTCCCTAACTGCCGTTTTTGGATCCCCAAAAACCAAGTCATACGAAAAACGCTCTTGAATTCCTGATCCACTGCATTGCGAACAAGCCCCAAATGGGCTGTTAAAATTAAAGGTTCGGGTTTCGACCTCATCATACTCTGCATTGCATTTTGCACACTGATACAACGTACTGTAGGACGTTTCCTCCCATTCGGATTCGTCGGCCTTGAGCGTCAGAATTGAAAGATTCTCTTCGCCCAGTTTTAATGCTTGCTGCATCGATTCGGCCAACCGATCTTCGATTCCGTCTTTGACAATCAAACGATCAATCACCGCGTCCACCTGAGTATCATCGTCAAGCTCAACCGCTGCAAAAGAATCCAAATCCGCAATTTGATGATTTACGCGAACGCGGACGAAACCAGCTTTTCGTATTTCATTTAACTTCTCACGGAAGTTGCCCGTTTTATTTTGACTGGGAGCAAGAATGACAACCTTGGTTCGTTCCTCAAGCCCCATGATCTCGGCTTCTATCTCTTCTCGCGACGATTGATTGATTTTCAAGTTGCACGATTTGCATTTCACAACACCTACACGTGCCATCAACAATCGCATGTAATCGTAAATCTCGGTCACCGTTCCAACGGTGCTGCGTTTATTCGCCCTTCCCTTTTTCTGATCGATGCATATCACCGGCTGAATTCCATTGACATAGTCAAGGTCCGGTCGGGGCAAATAATGGAGTGCCTGACGCGCTTTCAACGAAAGCGAATTGAGAAATTGACGCCGCCCCTCAGCGTAGATCGTATCAAACGCCAACGAACTCTTGCCCGAGCCACTGGGGCCGGTGACCACCACAAACTCCCCATGCGGTATTTTGAGATCAAAATTCTTTAGATTATGCGTACGAACACCACGAAGTTCCAGAGAATCATATTCGCTGTCATGGTCATCAGACATTCGTGATGTTTTACTTCCAAAAGTCCGTATACTGCCACACGGTATTAGCGACCAAATTGGGTCGGATTGATAAAAAGCGCTCGTTTCTGATCGGGCAATGTGTAGTCGAACCCGCAACTCTTGAGGAAGTAATCTGACGAGGAAATCGCCATCAACTCGAACACTCCCTTTTCATTTGCGAAATCAATGCAACGCTGCACCAAAAGCTTGCCAACACCTTTTCCCTGACATGTTTCTGAAACGGCCAAGCACAAAATTTCCGCGAGCTTTTTGGAATAGATTTCAACCGCGGCAAATCCAACAATCGATTCGAGTTCGCCGCCAGGCATTTCTGTTGCGACAAAACCACCCAGCATCAGTTCAGAAATTTCTTCTCGCGTTCGCGACAACAACTGCCGCGACTGAACGAATGGCACCGTCAACGCATAAACCGCGTCCACATCCCCATCGATCGCTTTCCTGACCGTTATTTCATTTTCCAATTCATAATTCCCGAACGTTACGTTTCTCAAACTCATCATTCGCAACAAAAATGACGCAAGAATTTCGAATACATTTGGGTGCCGACCGAAAGCTGCTCGATTGCAATCCATTCATTGTATGTATGCGCTTGAGCAATATTCCCCGGGCCAAACACAATCTTGTCTTTTAACTCCGAAAATGCACCGGCATCGGTTCCGTAAGATACCGTACGTGCCTTGCGTCGTCGGGCTAAATCCATAGCCGACTTTACAAAATCGCTTTCTGGATCACTGACAAAATGATCGCCGTATTGATTCTTTTTGAGCAATAATCCATTTTCTTTCGCACATGCTTCGATGCGATCGAGAATGGGTTGGTAATCAACATCCGGCATCGGGCGAAAGTAGATCGTGCAATGGCTTTCAGCTGGAGTCATGTTGATTGCGGAGGTATGGTCGTTGATTCCAATATTCCAACTCATCGTCGGCGGATCAAACAAGCCATTCTGCCATTTTTTGTCTGACTCCAACTCGTCGTAAATCTTTTTACATTCGGACAGAAACGGAATCATTGCCAAGTTCGCGTTCTTGCCATCGCGTGTACTTGAGTGGGCTGATATCCCCTTACTCTTGACATTGATGACAAAGGAACCTTTGTGGGCGTATACAACTTCCAGTAACGTCGGTTCACCAATAATCGCCCGTGTCTGGTGCTCTACCATCTCGCGATAAATCTGACTGTTCGCGACGACATGTTTCGCACCATCAAATCCGATTTCTTCATCGGCAGTGCAAACGAAATAAATGGGGTGCTTGAGCTCGTCCCAAGAAGCCATTTGCACGGCCTCTAGCATGCATCCAATCGACCCCTTCATGTCACAACTACCACGACCATATAACCGATCACGGGCAATTCCCGGTTGGAACGGCCCCTTTTTCTTTGAATGCCAACGCTCAGCGGGAACCACATCAGAATGACAACAATAGGCTAGTCCACCAAAACCGTTCCCCTTCTTTCCAATAATGTTGAACTTGCGAACCTTATTTTTATCAAGATAAGAAATTCGCTCGGTGGAAAACCCATGCTTCTTCAGTTTGTTTTCAATGTAGTAACTGACCGCTCGATTCGTACGTGAGCTGACCGAGTCAAACGTGATCAGCTTTTTCGTATAAAACAGAGATTTCATATTCGGACGACAACAGAAAAGCAAGAAGGTTCAAACGGCAATTAGCGTGAAACAATAACATCACATTTTAGGAAACCGCAACCAATTTCACAATAAACAAATCCGTTATTCACACCGCCGCGACGCTCGATCCTCCCATCACAATTTATTGTTCGCCGATAGCCACTCAATCGCTTCGTCCAATGTTTCGTTTAGTGGACGCCATTGATAACCCAACTCAACTTTCGCTCGTTCGCTGCTATAGAAATGAGAATACCGAGCCATGCGAATCGCAGCAGTGTTCACAAGCGTTTCATTTCCCCGGGCCCGATTAATCGCAGCTGTCGTAGATGCTACCAAATACGCGATCGGGCCAGTTCGCAATCGAGGTGTTGCCACCCCACATCTTGTAGCGATTTCGCGACAAAGGTGCTTATAATGAACGTTTTCGCCGCCGAGGATGTAGTGCCTCCCGGCTTCACCTTTTTGAGCGGCCAATAGCGTCCCGCGGGCAACATCACGCACATCTGAGACACTGATTCCGCCCGTTGGACAGGTGAAAAAATACCCTAGCTTCTTGATCGCTCGGATCAATTCACCGGAGGAAGGCCTCCAATCCCAAGGCCCCAAAAAAAGCCCCGGATGGACGATTACCGCGTCAAGTCCCTTTTGGATCACCGCTTCAACCGCACGTTCCGCTTCCGTTTTGGATACCACGTAATTGCAGGGTGGCTTTTCAAATCCGGTGGAATCCTCCGAAATGGGAGTCTTGCCATCACTTGCCGGCAACGTGTCAACGGTTGAAATATGGACGAATCGGACCTCTTTCTCGCGGCATATGTCGGCCAAACGCCTGGAGTATTCCACATTCGCCCGGCGACTCTCCTCAAGTTTCATCCAGCCAAACCAAATAAACCCGGCCGAATGAATGACAACGTCGACCCCGTCCACCGCTCGCTTCAAAGACTCAACATCTTCAAAATCGATCGGGACCACTTCGATCGAAAGCCCCTCAAACGGTTTTCGATTCGACGTTGACCGTACCGCAGCACGTACCGATACGCCGTCATCCACCAAAAGGCGGACAATATTGTTACCAAGAAGGCCCGTCGCACCTGTCACTAAAACTTTTTTCATCCTGAATTCACGCTTGCGACCCGAAACTTCACTTTGTCGGATCGCCCTGTTTCAAACCGCACCTAAATTAGGCAAAAATAAAGATTCCTTGAGAAGCCACACGGCAATTGCCGAAAATACCGTTACGCCCTCATTCGCCTATTTTATCGGACGTTCCCAATGTCAATTCAAGTTGTTTCCGTTGAATCAAGCCGCGAAAAGCGAGATTTTTTGAATTTGCCGTGGAAACTCTACGCGGAAACGGAGGCTTGGGTCCCACCCCTTCGTGGCAACCAGAAAGAAGTCGTCGGCTTCGCCAAGCACCCATTTTATGATTCGGCCGAATCGCAGGCATTTATCGCCACGAAAAACGGTAAAACCGTTGGGCGCATTCTTGCCATTCTCGATCACGCACATAATAAATTTACAAAAGAAAAGCGTGGTTTCTTCGGTTTCTTTGAATCAGAAGACGATTCCGATGTCGCCGCTGCGCTCTTTAACGAATCAAAAAAATGGCTCCGCGAAAGAGACATTCACCTGATCCGTGGGCCAAGTAATCCAAGCATGAATTATGAATGCGGTCTGCTTGTTGATTCCTTTGACAAATCACCATCGTTCATGATGACCTATAACCTGCCCTATTATGAGAAGTTGATTCTCGAAAACGGGTTCCAGAAAGCTCACGATCTTCTCGCGTATTGGGGTCATGTCACGATGCTGACAAAGCTTGATAAAAAACTCCAATTCATCGCCGAAGAGACCATTTCGAGATTCAACGTCAAGACCCGTCCGATCGACAAAAAGCACTTCGAACGCGATTTGAAAATCTTCCTGAATATCTATAACAATTCAATGCAAGGCCATTGGGGATTTGTGCCACTTTCCGAAGGTGAAATCGAGCACACAGCCGCAGGTCTAAAGCACTTGATCGCGCCTGAGATGACCTCAATCGCCGAAGTTGACGGCAAACCGATCGGCGCCCAATTTGCCCTGCTTGACTACAACCCGCGTATCAAAGCAATCGACGGGAAGTTGTATCCATTTGGTTTCATGCGCATGCTTTGGAACAAACGCAAGATCAAAAAAATCCGTATGATCAGCACGAATGTGGTTCAAGAGTATCAAAAATGGGGGATAGGTCTGGCCCTTCTTTATCGATTGGTGCCCGAAATTTTGGAGTGGGGAATCCAAGACGCGGAATTGTCCTGGGTGCTTGAAACCAACAAGCTTTCGCGTGGCACGATCGAACGAGCCGGCGCGGTTTTGGAAAAGACGTACCGAATGTACGATTTCGATGGAACGCCGAAAGAAGAGTAAACGCAACGTAGCGAACGCTCAAAGTATATTTTTAAACACCAGCTAGAGTCCGGTTACGTCGGGTCAAGATAGCTCAAATGATGCTCGGCATGCAACAGGCTAACTTTGATCAACGTTTATTTATCCATGGATCCAAAAAGCGGCGATGGCAATAGATCACCGGAATACTCTACGATGCGATTGATTGCTTCTTTCAGCTTTTCAACTCCGTGTTGGTCTGAGAAACTCGATGCATCGGGGACGGTCTCGGGAGCAGTCGGCAACCCTCCCTTGAACCCTTCCCTCATGATTTTGCGTTTCATGGATGGGCCAATCGTAATCTTCATAACCCAAAAAATAAGTCGCATAAACCATGGCGACTTTGGAAATCCATCGATTGGGAATCGCATCCAATTTGCAATGTGACCACATGCTTGCCCCAACGTCCAATTCCCCCTCGACGTGTAACCGTGATTTGCCAAAGATTGAACCTCCGCAATTAACTCATCAAAGTCATTAAACTTCAGCGGACGTTTTGAAACTTCTTGTTTTGCCATGGGGATTTAACGAATCGGTTTTGGTTCCGTCACTCAAATTATTAGGCATTCTAACGCCATGGTTCAATTCGGAACGATGGCTTACGACCAAATCTTAAAATTTTCTTGCCGTATTCCAACGGAAATTTCATCGGCAATTTGCATGCCACGGAACAAAACCGATTGGCGAGAAACCTTCCCGAACAATCTAAATAAGGCTGCGACTTGACATCATAATTGGTAAGATTAGTGGGCTGCTCAACCCAACTCTCAAAAGATCCAATGATGAAAACAATTCATGTCGCTCTCTTTCTGACTACGTTTCTGTGCTCTGATGAATCCGTCGTTTTTTCACAATCCCTGGTAAACGAAAACGACCGCGTCATTTTCTTGGGTGATTCGAATACCTATGCAGGATCCTATATCTCAGACGTAGACGCATGTTTTATGAATTTAGGGGTCAATATCGAATTCATTAACGTCGGGCTCCCCAGTGAAACGTGCTGCGGATTGTCGGAACCCGACCATCCGTTCCCCCGCCCCACCGTTCAGGAACGAACAGACCGTGTCTTGGAAGCACTAAAACCTAACGTGGTTTTTGTTTGCTATGGAATGAACGACGGAATCTATCACCCGTTTAACAAAGTTCGCTTTGAGAAGTACCAAAAGGGAATTCATGAGCTGATCGGCAAGATCAAGAAGTCGGGTGCAAAAATTGTCCTGATGACACCGCCACCCTTTGATCCACTTCCCATGCAAAAAAAGAATAAATTGGTCGGAAAAGAGGGTAAGAAATTTGCATGGTTTTCGATCTACGAAGATTATGACTTGGTCATGAAAAAATATGCCGATTGGATCATGACGCTCGACTCCAAAGTGGACGGATTGATTGACATTCGCACTCCCATTGTTGATTTTCAAAATGCAAAGCGGAAATCAAATCCGGACTTTACCATGTCGGGCGATGGTGTCCATTTCAACGACCAATGCCATCGCCTAATTGCTACAGCCATTGTCAAAACGATTAAGCCAGATGCGAAAAAAATTCTGTTTGACGACAAACTGGTATCGGTCGCCTCAAAAAAAATGTCGATTCTGCGCGACGCTTGGTTGACGAAATCTAAACACAAACGACCTGGTATCCGTGCGGGATTACCGATCGATCAAGCCAATGCGGCCGTCGCAAAGCTTCTTTTAGACCTGAAAACCAAGCAATAAATTGAACATGCTGATCCTCCCGCCAGCGGAGCGACGCCAATGTTCATGGCGTTTAGTGAGGGTTTGCCAGGTTTTGAATTGCAGGTTTTGAATTGCAGGTTTCGAATTGATTTTTTTGGAAATTCCTAACGAATCGCCAGCGCTGAAACCGAAACGCAACTTCAAAGTTTCGCCACAAAAAACCCAATGACCATTCCAATGATGATCGACAGCGGAATCGCAATCGAAAGTGCAAGCGTAACATCGGTGCTCGTCGATGAAGTCTCAATCTGATTGTTAACGAGCACCGGAATCGGCGGAGCGGGCACGTCGGTTCGCTGCGTATCTTGATTTCCGTTCGATCCAGTTCCCTGCGATGTCTGGCCGCTTAATTCGGTCAGTGCAAGATCTGCGACATCGTAAGACGCTGAGCCAGTATCGTGAGCGTTGATGACGATTCGTTCGTTTTGGACACTAGGCGGTGGCTCTGGCGTCCATCGCGACGGACTCGACGGATTGTCAATCAGCAACCCATCGTCGCTGGCCCATGCCGATAAACGTTGGGCAACCTCCTCACAACTTTGGATTCGGATCTCAGGATCTTTTTCCATCATGTCGGCGATCAAATCAACAAACTCGTCACTAATCTCGTCATTAAAACGACGTGGGTGCCAAGGCGTCTCTTCCATGTGCCGTCGCGCTTTACTTCCAGCGGTTCCACCGGGATAGGGAACCTTTCCCGTAACCGCATAATACAGCGTGCAACCCAACGAATAGATGTCAGTCACCTTCGTTATGTTTTGTGGCGTTTGAATCTGTTCGGGTGAGAGATAGTCCGCGGTCCCGACCGTTTTACCATGACGCGGATCGCTTGGGTCATCCAGAAAACCAGCAAGCCCAAGATCCGACACCTTTGCGGTGCCATCGGGTGTCACCAAAATATTCCCTGGTTTCACGTCACGATGCACTAGATCGCGTTGGTGTGCATACTCGATACCCAACGCCGAATTCATGACGATCGTCGCCGCCTGCTGGATTGAGAGTTTTCCCTTGGAGCGAACCAGCCGCCGCAAATCGGTACCCGGCACATACTCGACGACTAGGTAATGAACATTTCCGTCTTCGCCCGCGTCATACGCGCGAACCAAATTTGGGTGATCAAGATTGGCCTGCATCCGAATTTCGCGACGAAAGTTCGCGATCGATTCCGGCGTTGCCTTGGAAAGCGGTAACACTTTGACGGCACTCTCTCGTCCCATCATTTCGTGCACGGCTTTGAACACTTGCCCCATACCGCCCTGGCCAATCCAGTCAACGATAATGTAGGGACCAAGGTTTAATTTTGTTCGACCAGCGATGAGTTGGTCTGCTTGATACTCACTGATGACACCCTGTTCCGTTAATTTTGCGGCAATCAAACGCTCACTGATATCCGCTGCGGATCCTCCTGCCGAGTCTTTCAGTTCCGAAATTACAGCGCTCAATTGCTCTTCGGTGACCAAACCGCTGAGAATTGCTGATTTTCGGAAGATTGAGGGGGTTACTTGGGCCAAAACGTATTAGGCAAAGCTAAATGTTCGAAAGTAGAAAAGATGACATTACTTTGTATCTTAAAACATGCCATCAAGTGTTGCTATCCATTAATCGACGCATCCCGGAAATCCCGGTAGAAGGAGTGCGATTTTTCGGCTTTGTTTCCATCGATCAGGAATTGGGTCGACAAATTCCATCAACGTCTTTTTCGTCGGGTGCGAGATTTTAAGCTTATGTGCGTGAAGTGCGATTCCGTTCCCGAAATTCTCGATGCCGTCATATTTCCTATCACCAAAAACGGGAGACCCCAGATCAGAAAGTTGCGAGCGTATTTGATGTTTTCGGCCCGTGATCAATTCAATTTCAAGCAGTGAAAATTCCAGGTTGCTGCTCCGAACTTGAAACCGAAGTTCGGCAAACTTACTGCCATTGACCTCTTGGGGGAACGATTCAACGCGACGAAGTCGATCATTCTTCCGCATCCACGACTTCAAATGCCCTGAGGGGGATTCCATTTTTCCTTCAACAATCGCGACGTACGATTTTTTAACCTTGCCGTTTCGAAACTGTTCACTTAATCGACTGGCGGCCTTGGATGTTTTTGCAAAAACCAGCACGCCAGACACAAACGAATCGATGCGGCTCACTACACCAAGGTAAACATTGCCGGGCTTCTCATATTTTTTCTTCAAAAACTCCTTTGTCAGCCTGTAAAGGCTTTCCTCCGATTCGGTTGTTCCCATCGTCGCAATCCCGCACGCTTTGGAAATCACGATCAAATGATTATCTTCATAGATTACGTCGGTTTCGGACAAAGAATTTCGCGACACGTTTTTCAGTCAATCGAAAATGCTAGCAAGCGGAGGAAATTTTGAGCTTTAAAAAAGACACTTCACGGCTAATCCTGGCGAGCGGTTCACCGCGCCGCAAGCAATTATTGAAAGCGGCAAATTACCTCTTTGACGTCGTTCAGCCAGACGATTCTGCAGAGGACGGTGCTTGCTCCGGAGAGACTCCCGCCGAATTAGTTGCTCGACTAGCGTATCAAAAAGCAGAGAATGTTGCAAAGAAGTTTGACGACGGGTTGTATTTGGGATGCGACACCGTTGGTGAAATTAATGGTCAGATTCTTGGAAAACCCCAAGACGAAGCCCATGCTGAGAAGATGCTTCGACTGATGAGCGGTCGTGAGCATCGCGTTTTCAGTGGCGTTTGCCTGTGGAACCGTCCCGACAACAAAAAGCTGGTAAAAGTCGCCGCGACACAGCTAAAGATGGAACCCTTGTCTGAGGCATGGCTCAAAGATTATCTTGCGACCGATAGCTGGATCGGAAAGGCGGGTGCGTTTGGATTTCAGGATGGACTTGATTGGATCAACATTATCGACGGAAGCGAATCCAATGTCGTAGGACTGCCAATGGAATTGCTGGAAGAAATGCTGCAGGAATTTTGAATCGATGGATCGTATTTTGCGTTCCGTACGGTTCCACGCGAATGATTCGTTTTTTTCTTAATCACCATTTCCGATGCCCGTTTTCCGTTCCTGCGTGAATCCATGCAGTGGAATACCCTCTGCAAAAAAACCTGTCTGAAATGTTTGATTGGCGATCAAAACATTGAAGCGATTCCCGATAATACTACCGGGCATCCGGTTAATTTCACCGGGCATCCGGTTAATTCCAAGGGAGAAACGACCGACCGTCACGCGATGACACTTGAATCGCGCACCTCCGCCGGATACTCTAAATCGTCTTGATTCAGCTAACAAATATCAACCGCGGACCACGCCTTGCAACAAATTTATTTAGATTACAACGCGACCACACCTGTTGATCCGGAGGTCCAAGACGCAATCATTCCGTTTCTCCGGGAACATTTCGGGAACCCGTCTAGCTCTCATTCTCTTGGCCGGGCTTGCAAAGAAGCGATCGAAGAGGCACGTGGAAGAGTTGCCACACTGCTCAACGCCGAACATGAAGAAATTTACTTTACTTCCGGCGGAACCGAATCAAATAATCTCGTGATCAAGGGAACATTTTTTCAACTGGAGAATCGGACCGCAAACTTCGTTACCTCCTGTTTTGAACACCCGGCGATCTCTGTACCGGCAAAATTCCATGAAGAACTTGGCGGTACGGTGACCTTCATTGATTGCAATGAACATGGTGTCGTTTCCGCAGATTCAATTGAACATGCGATACAATCAAACACCAAATTAGTTTCGATCATGCATTCCAACAATGAGATTGGCAGCCTGCAACCCATCGCCGAGATTGGTAGCATTTGTCGTGAACGCAACATTTTGTTCCATACCGACGCATCACAAAGTGTTGGCAAAGTCAAAACGGATGTTGAAGAACTGGGCGTAGATTTCCTGACGATCGCCGGTCATAAACTTTACGCCCCAAAAGGCATTGGCGCCTTGTTTATGCGTCACGACTCCAACCTGATTCCATCCGTACATGGAGCGAATCACGAACGGGGTGTTCGGCCAGGCACTGAAAACACACCCTACATCGTGGGCTTGGGTGTCGCAGCCAAACTGGCACTCAAGAAGCTAAACACATCTTCCGACCAACAGCAACAAAAACGAGATCGTCTGGAATCCATCCTTAAACGCGAGATCGGTGATGGACTCACCATCAATGCAGAAATGACTGATCGATTGCCCAACACATCAAGCGTTAACTTTCCGAACGTGAATGCTGCGAACATGCTAAAACGAATCCCAGAAGTTTGCGTTTCGACGGGTGCAGCATGCCACTCGGATACCGTTAGCCTATCGGCAACCCTTCGATCGATCGGGCTTTCGGAAAAAATCGGCAGGGGAACGGTTCGAATTTCCGTCGGTCGTTTCACAACGGATGAAGAAATCGACATCGCCGCAAATCACTTGATTTCTGCGTGGGACTCAACACATGAATGATTCAACCGATCGCATTTCGACTGGCGTTTTGAAACTGGATGAACATCTCGGCGGCGGCTTGATGCCGGGTACGATGAGTGTCGTTCTCGGTGCAACGGGTATCGGTAAAACGCAACTTGGCACGCACTTTTGCCAACACGACCAAGATAACGCAGGCGTCATCTTCGACATGTCGGCTAGAGGGGATGGTCAAAATCATTTCGGCTACGCGGAACGGATGTATCAGAAAGTTCTTTCCCCCGTCGATAACCAAAAGAGGTTTACTCCGGACGAAATTTTCGAGCTGACCCAAATCATCGGCGATTACTTGCACGTGTTTGAAGTCACAGGTCAACGCGTGACCAAACGGGACCTGGATTTTGATCAATGGCGAGATTGGCAATCTGAACTTAATACCAAACTTCATTCAGCGATTGCCTTTATTTATTCAAATTTAATTCGAGGCTGTCAGAAAATTGTTGTTGACGGCATTGAGCCAGCAGACGTCTCGGCTGAATCGATTCAATTGAATTTATTCGAATATGTTTACCACCAGATCATTCGTAAAGACCCTGAATGGGTTGCCCGTGATTTGTTTCGCCAAGACTTCCGATCCGTCAGCGAAAGAGTTACGCAATACAACTATGACGCAAACAAAATTGGCTGCGTTGTTCTCTGGACTTCAAAGGAAATGATGCTGGACGATTTGATCGCCAGGCAAATCGAAGAGGGAGATGTAATTTCCAATGCAAACACATTGATCTTGATGGGTAAAGTAAAAACCGGAAACAAGATTGGTCGGGCGCTTTTTATTGCCAAACACCGAGGGAGCTATTGCAGCGATGAAATCCTGCCATACGAGATCACCAACTCGGGTATCAATCTTCTTTAAGCTTGTGGCACATCGGCGATCTTTTTCGCGGGCACGGACTTCGCTATTCGTCGTTCCAGATTCCATATCATTGGGAACGAAATCGCGCCAATAACAAGTGCAGCGTACCATGGCAGGTTTTTGTCGATGCCATAAAGTGTCAGACCGAGAAAGGGTCCCACGACCATCGCCATAGACCAAATCACGGTAATGAACCCTTGATAGCGGGCGCGGTTCCGATCGTTGCTCAACTCCGCAACATACGCCGTAGCCAGTGGAAATGACAACATCTCACCAAACGTCCATACAGTCACTGCCAACAAACAAAACGCCGCCGAACTTCCAAAGGGCAACAAACCAAATCCAAGACAAATCAATAGCGATCCGAATGCAATCACCTTCACAGTCGAGAATTTCTCGACCCTTTTGATCAACACCATTTCAAAAGCCACGATGAGAATTGGGTTGAGCGATTCAATCAATCCAATTTGCGATTCAGAAAATCCGTACACTTCTTCCAAGTACTTGATCAGCGTCGTTCCAAACTGGATAAACACAATCAGTGTCAACATAAAAACAGCACCGAATCGAAGCATTCGCGGATCATGCCACGGAGAAAGATAGGTTTGTGATTTCTCTGCTTCGTCATTATCTAATCTACCCGATTGGACTTGCTCCCGGCCACCAATACAATCATCGCTTCCAAAATCGCGCCTCGGCGATTTGCCTAAACCAAAAACGACAAACAGCAAAATCGACGCGGCGAAACAGCTGGCGGCATCAATCAAAAACATCCAATCCCACGCATCATATTCGGCGAGAAAACCGCCCATAACAGGCCCAACTGCCATCCCTAAATTAACCGCCAGGCGAAGAAGGCCCATCGAGCGCTTTTGGTTCTCCGGTTGCGAGTATTCAAGACAACATGCATTCAATCCCGGCCGCACAGCTTCATTGAAAAACATGAGCACAACCAACATCGCAGTCACACCCACTAGCGAATCGGCACGCATTAAAAAGAGAAACTGAATCGCGGTTAACGTCAGAAAAATCAACTGAGCTCGAACCGATCCAAACCGATCAGCAAACCAGCCGCCAAAGAGTGCACCCGCTATTCCACCCAACGCACTGATCGAGATAATTCCGCCGGCCGTTTGGTCCGAGTACCCAAACACGTTGGTAAGATATAGAACAAAAAAAACCAAAACCATTGTTCCGGCACGATTGATCAACATGATTGCGGAAAGCAACCAGATCTTGGATGGTAAATCCGCGTAAGCACCCCTGTATGAATTAAAAACAGTTTTGATCACAAGGCACTTTGCATAAATTTATTTGGCCACGTTGAATTTTGATTCTCAACAAACGATCGATAGATTGAATGTCAGGTCTTGATCCGTAAACGAAACCGGCTTGTGGCGAACGCCATCGCAAACCCCGTCACAAGTCAATGAAAATTCTGAAACACGAAATCGAGGATGGATGTTGGCCCCAAAGGTTCGCCAAAACCTGGGCCGAAAAACATTTGTCAGGAAGAAGGCAAGTCTATTGCACATCCAATTCGTTGGTAGTCCGAACTGGCGAATAGCTCGATAGCCAAAACTAATGACATTACCGAATGGCATGAAATGCCAAAGACAACTCGAACTGCGATGCACAACCTAAAGAGCTGCTGAACGGCAAAAAGAGGCGGTTCGTTTTAACGGAATCACACAAATCGGATTAACGATCACGTTTCATTTGTTGGCTACCAAAATGCCCAATTTCGAATTGTTGATCGACAAATCGATTTTGCAATTGCCAATTTTTTTGCGCCCAACCGGTGATAGGTGGCGATGTTTGGAGCCATATCGGGAACACTCGGACTTTTTGGTCCATGAAAAATGCCCCAGATCAAGCAACTTTAGATCAAGCAACTGCAGATCCGAGAGACCAGACGCAATTTCAAAAATGCGAATAAGCTACCGCTTTAATGGGTGGGCGACCAACCGGATCTTGATCCTTTGCCTTTCCCAAAAAACGAGTCAATTTCTATACCGTATTTGACTCCATTTGAATCTCTTGGCCGGCAATTCAGAAAAAACCGCATGCATGCTCTTCGGCGTATTTATTCGAAGCCAATTCCAGCCATATACTGGGCAATCGTGACTCTTCACGACCAGTCTTCAACACCATCCATACAAATTCGAAATTCAAGTTGTGAGCCATCCACTTCATCAACAGCCTTTCATTATGAATGCCTTCTATCGTGAATGCCTTCTATCGTGAAAGCCTTCTATCGTGAAAGCCGCAACTTTCGATCAGACCCGTAAGATGCAGTAGCGATTGAACTCACATTGCCATTTCGTCCTGGCCGAAATCGGTCATCCATAATCTCAGCTACGGTCCATCTGGAATCTCACGATTTAAAGCATAACGCAGAATATTAATTCCGATTCGGGATGCGTCGTCCGTTTTGTACCCTTTGCATTCGACAGATTTCGCGTTCTCCAGGGCACAGCTCAGGTCATTGGGTGAAAAAATCACAGACAGCGTGCCATTGATTTCGATTGCTTCCAAATACGGCAGCGTCTTCGTTTCTCGAAATTTCTGTCCATCAGGTTCCGGATCTGAAATCGGCGTGCGTAAAGCAACGGATTGGATATCAGACCCATATTGTTTGGTAAAAATCGGGTGGTTTGCGTCAATCCGTTTGAGTTCGCCTTCTGGAAAAATCTGCAGCATCTCTTTTCGAAATGATTCCGTGAACTTGCCGCTGGCACAAATTGAATCGGCAAAAAGAAAGAAGCCATTGTCCTTTACCATCGATCGGAGCTTTTGGCGTTCCTCTTCCGAAAACTCAAACCCAAAACGCCCATGCATGAACAGAATTGGATATTGATAAACCTTTTTATCCGTAACCGACACTAACGTTTTTTTCCTACTGAACGGCAAGGATGCTTCCCGTTTTGCCGCCTGCATCAGGTTTTGAAGCGCAACCGCAGCATCATCCGCACCGCCGGAATGCAAAATCTTCCCGACTTCAATTTGATCAGGCGAGACATCATCGACCAACGAGGATTCAATCTTGGGACGGTTCAACCGGTCTCTTAGCTCACGATTCGTGGCGTAGGTCACAACGTTAATTCCCAGTTGCGTGCAGTATTCGACCTCGTCTTTATTTTTCCCCTGAAGCGCTGATTGAAAGCGTGGTTGATTCAGTTGCCAAAAACAGGTCAGGTTTTTCGGACAGTAAACGACGCTGGTACGGCAGCACGCTTGCAACCCTTTCAGTGGTCGATCGGCATTGGGATAAAGCTTACTCTCCGCCGTCCAGATGGGATGGCTCGGATCGAGCGTTGCAAACTCGGTGTTGAAAATCTCTTCCATCGTTTTGGTAAATTCAGCGTCGAATTTGCCGGGATCACACCCCTCGCCAACACAAGCTTCGGCAAAGATAAAACCTCCCTGATTGACGTACTCTTTCAAGTTTTCCTTTTGCTCATCGGTCAATTTAAAGGAATCTCTGCCGCTTATAAAAAGTATCGGCGCTTCTAACAAATCATTGGCCGATGCACGACGTCCGTCGATCGTTTGCCAATTCAGTTTTCGTTGCCACACTTTTTCCAGCGAGCGTGTCAGGAAGTGCACGCCTTTGCGGTGGATATTCCAATCGTCGCCACTTGCATGCTGATACTTTCCGATCACAACCGGTCGAAGTCCCTTTGACAGGAAAAGCAAAGCAAACGACGTCCCCAGAATGTTTTGCAAAACTTCGATGTCGCGCGGAGCACCATTATGAAAGTACGACCAATAATCTTTTCCCTGACGAGAATCCACGAGATGCCGCGCACCTTCACGGTACCAATCATGCTTTCCAAATTCACGCCGTCCCGCCAGACGCCCTGCCCTTTCCAAACTGTAGAGGTAATAAAGTTCGTTGGGGTAACTGACCATGTTCCCACGATTTTCGATTGGGTGGCCATTGACAATAAAATACTTCACTAACCACTCGATCGCTTTCTCGACGCGGTAACCTTCAGTATCGACTTGTCCACAACATTGAACCGTTCCATTGGACAGTACATCATCGATGGAGAGCGAATTCTCCATCGCGATAATCAACGATGAAATACCGGCACATGTCATCGCTCCGCGACGCTGACCGCCCGGCGTTTCGTAGCAAAACCCTCCGGCGCCACTCCCTCGCAGTACCTGTTGCCGCTCCCAATATCCCTTTGCCAGCTGCCAGGTCTCCGGTTTAACTTTAGCACCAGCCGCCTGCGCCTCATGCAACGCCAGCAGCGCGACTTGACTAATGGAGTTATCCGGTCGAGATTGATCTCTGCCGTTTCGGTTGTAACCCCAACCACCAGCCCGGCCACCGCTTGCGGCCGGAAATTGGCGGTCCTCGAACCAAGCCACATTCTTCTGAATTAATGGCAAATTCGATTTTGGATCTTCAAGACAAAGCACCATCGTTTGAAATGAGAGTGCATAGGTGGACGTGGTTGAGGTATCGATCGACTTCAGCTTGCTCGCCGCCTTGCGAATCACGGGATCCGAGGGATCGATGCCCGCATTCAGCAATGAAAACGCCGCCAAAGCAGTGACACCGTGCTTTTCACTGGGCCAAGCCATCCAAGTCCCGTCAGAATTCTGGTTCTTTTTTAGGTAATTGACACCGTCAACAATCGCGTCTTTCACCTCTGCGGAGGAGACCATGGATCGATTCGCCGCCGGAGCAGCCCGGTTTCGCTGTCCCTGTGCATGTTGCTGCACGAGAAGAGGTGTCAACAAAACCAGAAATATCGACACGATCCAACGGAATTTTGATTTTGGCATTTAGCTGGCCCGACCAATTGTTCGGTTTTCGAATTCGCAAAAATTTTTCATCGGTTAATCCTACGCCCGATTCTAAACTACAACAACAAAATCGGTTGCGGCAATACTTCCAATCTACCATCATTATCGAATCGGGTTGACAGCCCCATGGTCATACTGCCCGAAGCTGAGAAAAATGGATATCCTGAATGTCGGGAACGAACGTGTCATCTTTGGAACTGAGATCGCGACCAGTGTGTTAACGAAAATTTCGGAATCCATTTGCCAACAAGGAAAAACGTGAGCAAGCAAAAGAATCTTGGCGAACTGCTTGAAGACTTTAGTCGTCACCAGCAAACAATTCGTGATGAATTACATAAAGTCATTGTGGGTCAAGAGGAAGTGATCGAACAAGTTCTTGCGGCCATTTTTACGCGAGGACACTGCCTCCTAGAGGGTGTTCCCGGACTTGCGAAGACCTTGCTCGTTTCGACCATTGCAAGAGTCCTCGATGTTGGCTTCAATCGAATTCAGTTTACGCCCGATTTAATGCCGTCGGATATTACGGGCACCAATGTTCTCGAAGAAGATGAACATGGAAAACGGTCATTTCGTTTCGTTGAAGGACCGATCTTTACAAACATTCTGCTCGCGGATGAAATCAACCGAACGCCACCAAAGACCCAAGCGGCTCTATTGCAAGCGATGCAGGAGCGTGAAGTCTCCGTTGGACGGACAACCTACGATTTGCCTGATCCATTTTTCGCGATCGCAACACAAAACCCTATCGAGCAGGAAGGAACCTACCCGCTGCCCGAAGCTCAACTCGACAGGTTCATGTTTAACATCAAGGTCGGCTATCCGTCTTCTGCAGAAGAAGAGCAGATTTTAACGTCGACGACCCGAAATGAAAAACCAGTTGTCAAGCAAATCCTTTCCGGTAAATCTATCATCAACTTGCAAAAGTTAGTCAGCACGGTGGCCGTAAGTGAGTACATCGTCAAATACACAGCAGCGTTGGTACGCGCATCTCGACCGTCGGATGATTCGGCACCGGATTACATTAAGGAGTTTGTGGAATGGGGTGCGGGCCCCCGAGCTGGGCAAAATCTAATTGCCGGCGGCAAAGCGATCGCGGCAATGGACGGTCGATTTAGTGTCGCCATTGAGGATGTCAAAAAAGTCGCGATCCCGGTTCTTCGGCATCGGATCAACACGAACTTTCAGGCGCAAGCCGAGGGTTTAACCACCGAGAGCGTCATCGACAAACTTCTAAACGATGTGCCACAACCGAAAATCGAAAAATTCGAGTAATCACTTGTTCGTTTCGATTTGCTAAAACGATCATTTTCGTTTTGCACAAGTGAATTTCTGTGACATCCTTGCAATAAGTCATGAACCGAAATCATCAATCAAGTATTTCGCCGTATTCGGATCCAGAAAAGATTTTGCCGTTTTGGCAATGTGAAGGTTGATCTAACTTTTTAAAATTTGCGTTCACGAAAACGATTGTTTGTTCCGTTGAAAGGGTACCAAATGTTCAAGAGGCGAGTAGCACTCGGTTTAGTGATTTGTGCTGGGCTGGTTTCACAAGCCGTAGCCCAACAACCGCCGACACCAACTGATGCATACAAGATTGTCATGATGGATGTTGGAGAATGGAACATTACAGGCAAAATGCTGATGCCTGAAGGTTTTCAGGAATTCCAAGGCGAAGAAAAAATCGATGCAATAGGCAAGTTCTGGACTGTTTCGCACTACTCGTCTGACATGTTCGGTGGCCTTAAGGGATCCACGACGATTGGATATGACACGAAGACAAAAAAATTCATTGGCACTTGGGTAGATTCTTTTCAACCGACTGTGACACACATGAAAGGAACTTACGACCAGAAAACCAAGACGATGACTTTCGAAACTGCAGGAATCGGCATGGATGGTAAACCAATGCCAGGCAAAATCGTCATCCAATACGAAAACAAGAATTCACACACGTTCACAATGTTTCACAAGGATCCGACCGGCCGAACCGACAAAATGGTCAAGACGATGCAAATGACATACACGCGAAAAGACGCCAACACCCGCGCAAAATAATATGAACTTGGATTAGCGAGAATAATGGAAACGAGGTCATTATCAATTCGTTTTAGTCTCTAATTCTCTGGATTCTCGTACCACACGACTCCCAGTTGCCGACGCTCTTCGCAAGTCAAGATGTCGAGGTCGCCATCACCATCGATGTCAATCAGCTCTATTCGATCGAACTTGGTTTGAGTCGTTCGGTCAATGACTTGCCATTGTTGACCAGAGGGTTTGAGCCAGATGCCCGGAAGTGTTGGCGAAGGCCTTGCTGCAGCAGTATTAGCGGTGAGCACGATCGCACCATTCTTGAAACTGCGAATTGCCTTTCCGTTTACAACATCTTTGGGGTTTGACATCGACGCTGAAACCCAGTTATCCCCAAAAGTTTTTTTGTATTCAATCCAAACCGAGTTTCGAGTCGAGGCAAGTACACGGGAAGGTGCCGCTTCGATAAACAAAATTTCGTTATCTTTCCCCCCAATTGAATGCTCCTGCCACGTTTGGTTATCAACCTTCCTTTTATCCAACTTATTTTGATCCGGTTGTTCAAGCCATCCTATCCCGCGATGAACACCCTTGCGGTCACTGAATACGATGTCCGAGTCACCATCAGCATCCATGTCAATAACTTGAATCGACATGACCCAACCGGCTTGGCGAATTTTCTTGACCGTCCACTCTTCAATTGGTTGGCCCGGCTTGTCCTGTTTTAAAAGCGTCAGGGTCGCACCTTTATTTTTCGAACCCAACACCATTGCAGATCTGCCTCCATTAAGCTTGATCGGCGCCGCAAACATCCATTGTTGTCCATCAAGTATCTCAAGTGGCTTTGACTCCCAATTGGTCGATCTCAACAAATGCTTGTCATCATTAAGTTTGGCTTTAAAACGATGTACAAATACTCGTTTTAATTTCCCCTCATGGCAACTGACCACTTCCAGCAGTCCGTCACCATCTATGTCCAGGGGAACCGCGTCTTCGGGGGACTTGCCTTTGCCAACGGTAACCGCTGGCCAGGGCTTTTTGGATCTGGCATGACCTGGATGAAGGTACAACCGTACAACTCCCGACTCTTCCCATCCGCTCACGATGTCGGGAAGCTGGTCGCCGTTAAAGTCACCTAGTCGTACACCGTCGGCGCCTTGAAGCGTTTGGTCAATTGTATGACGCGTCCACGTTTCATCACCGCAAACAGAGCTGACTCTAAAAGCCAAAAAAACACAGAACACCATCACCTGAAAGATTGGATTGCGCCTCATTAATATGATGCCCTAACGTGTATTCTAACTGACCGAGCGAACCGATTCGATGCAATAAATTTTAAGGTAAGTTCGATTTTAAAATTACCGTACCGAACTCCACTTTTTTCTCGGAATCGCGGCTTAGTTGACGAGTCTTACGAACCGCCGAGACAGATAAATCCCGTTCGTCACGCAAGTATGACAAACAATTTGATTTCCGATTCAGCACTCGGCACCAATTGGTTCTTCCAATTGTAATACTGGGTGGGCTGAATGCCCTCAGGACGACAAAGCTCCGATTCCTCAACTCCGGGCTCCAGCTCTGCCAAGACGATGCGTATATTCTCCGATGCCGTCCAATTCTTGCGTTTTCGTTTTTCACTCATCGGCCTCTGCTTTCTTATTGAGACCATCCATTCTAACTTCTAAAATGTCTCATTGACGATGATGCATTACATATGTCCCGCTCCGTCATGCAAGTGAGAATGAAATTCGCAAATACCAACAGGTGCGGTGCATGCTCATACTCTGTCCATCCTTCTTCATTTATAGTTTAAAAAAACACGAAAACAGGCCTGATGCTCAAATTCCTCTTCGCTAAACCGTCCGAAATTTCGTTGGATCAAAAGTGGTTAGATGTACCGGAGAACGCGGAGGTTTTTACCTACCACAAAAAAAGTGCTGGACGAGCATTACTGAGCGGACTGATTTTGGCGGCCGTTTCCGGGGCCGCCGCAATTCACGTTCTATTGTCAATGTGGAACCACTGGGTCGCGGGGGTGGCAACGCATGCTGATTACAAAGACTCTGGAGGTATTCGGACTCCCAAATACGCTGAGGCTTGGTGGAATGCACCTGAAGGCCGTTCCATTTACTGGCGAGGAAACGTAAACGAGTTTCATGTGTTGCCGACGTGAGTGCACGCAGCAGCACATAAAATGGTACACCCCAAATTGCGAAATTGAAGGCTCATGTTCGAGAACAACTGTTTACGATTGTAGTAAATCCCCAGTCGAGCGCACCCTGAATGCAGCCCACACCAAACACCAGATCTATGCAGTTAACTTGTAAAGGCCATCCAGTTAGGATTAACGACCGCCTCCGCCTCCATCAAACGCACAATCTCGTCTGCGATGTCATCACTGAGCTCTAAATGCGTGCTGAAACCGACACATGACGCATTGATTTCGCCCAACACGTACTTGTCAGCGCCCGTCTCCTTGTCGGTGTCGAGGATAAAGTCAATCGTCCAAATCAACGGAAGATCGTAGTTCCCAAGCCGCTGTTGAATCACAGAGACATTCTTGGAAACGATGCCGACCAACCCTGGCCATTTATCAGGAGTTTCATAAGTGTACTTCGCTCCTGAAAATAGGGTTGCCGAAAAAGCGTCCGGTGCGTCGGCAGGCTTTTTATGCACGACATTGACCACCTTATTTCGCAACATGAAAACACGGATTTCCCCCTCCGTAATACGCTCAAGAAACGGCATGTCCAAGATCATTCCCCCCTCACCGTCCAGGTACTGAACGCAGTAATCGATAAAGTCTCCAAGGGGCATGATTTCTACATGATTGTCCTTTGCCTCTGTACACTTGACCTGAGTTTCAAGCCCGTAGGAACCGTCGCCATTTGTCGGACCATCGAGCGCTTCGACTCTCCAAACCCCCTCGCCAGTCGAACCCCGGTTCTGTTTCGCCACTCGGACTCCATGCATCAAGCTTTCCGGAAAAGACGACTTGAATGTCTCAAAATCGTAGTAGCAGTTCACATCTTGCGGGACGATATCTGTGCCCTTTAGCTTCTCAACCGCATTCTTGGCACCATAGTTAATCATTGCATCGGGATGAGGCAAGCCAACAACTCGCCGTTTGACCAGTTCACGCAGCATTTGAAAATACCCCGTTTCATCTCGCAGATTTCCTGGATTGACACGGCTAATATAAGCGCCAGCCTTTTCGCAAGCATGACAATAAATTTCGCCCCGATCTTCGTCGCGATAAAAAATGATCTCCGAGGACCAACCGCGGTTTGCCAATGCGTCAATGATTGGTTTCGAATCAGGACGATAACCATAAGCGCCTTTGTCGGACCCTCCACGTGCCTCAAAAATAATCACATGTTGCTTCACTTACACCTCACCTTCTGAATACCGCATTTCAAACAGCAAATTCTAATATCGCATTTGTATAACGAATTTTATGCCATTCCGCCAAGGACAACTGAATCGTCAACCACCCTAGCAATGCGTCCCTGCGAATCTGGGCTAGATTGGACGCCGCACAATGCTGACAATGGCAGAAATTCGAAAACTAAGCCCGAAAAACCGACTTTGGGCAACCAGTGCAATTTAGAACAACTCTGCAGGTCAAGCGTTCACCTTTAGCATGCGTTTGCTGGACAGACATTTGTGGATCAGCCGACAATCGCCCAAATGAAATCAAACAACGCAATTTTTTGAGCCGGTCCACGGATCGTGGGCAACGACTTGCAACGGCGTCGAGTCAAATGACCGCTTTGGGGTTTAATGGAAAATCAACATCAGAGAAAACAGCAGATAACCAAACGATAATTGCGAACTCCCCATCAAAGCTGTTTCAAATCATAGACCAGTCGCATTCCCCCAATTGATCGCTGGCCATTATTCGGGCACAAACAATTGAATACATGAATTGAAAATACCTATTGCGATTGAGGCCATGACAACAGAGACGGTAAAATTGCGACGAAGGTGGCTGAAACGCACTATTGTCACGCTACTCATTATCGCATTCATTGCTGTCAGCTATGATTTGTCCCATTCAATTTACGTTAACCGCTCAATCGCGGAGTGGGAAAACAACGTTATCGGCCGAGACGAAAATGGCGTGGCGATTGGTCATCAGGCCTATTCGGTTGGAAGTGGCACTGACGCAATATTATTTATACATGGGTTGAATGATTCACCATTGTGTTGGAAATACATGGCCCCCAAACTCGGCAAGGCGAACTATTACTGTCAAGTGATGCGACTACCTGGATTTGCCGAAGCTGTCGAGGATTATTCTCTGAAATCAGACGCAAGGCTATGGCTTGAGTCGATCAGTATGGAGCTTGCCCTATTGCGAAAAAGTCACCGACGAGTATTCGTGATTGCTCACTCACTTGGAGCCGTGCTGATACTCAACCATGTGCTGGAAAATGAAACATCGATAAATGGTCTCGCCCTATTGGCACCTGCTCTAGATGTCCCCCCCTGGGCAAAGAGAAAGAAATTTATTGCAGACTGCATTTTTCATTTTACGACGGCGATTCCAGCATCGGGCAACGTTCCGGTCCGAGATAAAAACGAGCAGGAGATCCCGAACAGAATGCTTTTCACACCTCTAAAAACGATCGACCAACTCTTTCACTTAAACCATCATCTTGTGGAACGTGCGGATGAAATAACGATGCCTGTCTTTGTTGCCGTTGGCAAATTTGACAAAAACATCGATGTAAACGCGGTCAGGACATTTTTCGACAACATCTCTACTTTGAATAAAGAAAAGTTTGTTTGCGAACAGTCAGATCACAAAATCACCGTTGATCATGATTGGGTGGAATTGACAGACAAAATCGAGTTTTTTTTCCATAGCATCAAGTAGCTATGCGTGCCCGAAAACCAGTTGCCAAAATAACATCTCGCATCTCGTTACGTGGCTCAGACGAGGAGGCATTCACTCGAATTAGCGTCTATTTCGACGCATGTAAGCTGAACGACCAGATGTCGAGACACGCCATCAACTCACCGGCAAAAAACAAAACGAGAGCCTCTTACTCTTGCAGACATGTGGCGCCGCTCCGACCATCCTAGCTTCCAGAGAGGTCGCCATTGCAAACAAGATCGCGAGGCGTTCAAAACATGCCCGTCGACAAAGAAATGCCGAATGACGAAGACCCATATTGAAATCATATTCAAGGCATTGACGTGATTGGCGGGCCTGAAGAATACAAGAAATAAAGCCTAATCGGTTGAGCGTCGTCGACATTCCAATCCAAATTAGAAACAATTTGTTTTGCTAAACTCACCTTAACCGATTCGTTGTCTTGCCGAAAATTGCTCCAAATGAAAGCACTAAATTGTCACGCCACAAAGAACTTCATCACACCGATCGGATCGGCTGGTTGCGTGCGGCCGTGTTGGGCGCAAACGATGGGATCGTTTCAACAGCTAGTTTGGTTGTCGGCGTGGCTGCGGCAGACGCGACACACAACGCCATCATGTTAGCGGGCGTTGCCGGTATGGTTGCCGGAGCGATGTCGATGGCGGCTGGCGAATATGTCTCCGTCAGTTCTCAAGCAGACACGGAAAATGCCGATCTTGCCCGTGAAAGGATCGAACTCGCTACTGACGCCGAGGCGGAACTTGTCGAGCTCACCAATATTTATATCCAGCGTGGATTGGATGAATCGCTTGCAAAACAGGTTGCCGAACAACTCACCAAACACGATGCGATCGGTGCACATTCTCGCGATGAATTGGGCATTTCCCATACGATGAGCGCTCGCCCTGTCGAGGCTGCATTTGCCTCTGCTGCCATGTTTTCGGTCGGCGCAGCACTTCCACTTGCGACTGCGTTTTTGCTGCCTGTGTCACGCATCCCAACAATTGTTTCCATTACTTCACTATTCTTCCTTGCACTGCTCGGCGGCGTATCTGCTCGCGTCGGCGGCGCTCCTGTAACGCGGGCAGTTGCACGAGTCACATTCTGGGGCGCTTTGGCCATGTCAGCGACGGCCGGAATTGGTGCGATCTTTGGCCTAGCAGCGTAAGGCCTAGCAGCGTAAGGCCTAGCAGCTGAACAACCACGACAAAATGAGGCACAAAATCCAACCAGGCGGTGAGGCGCGAGTGGAGTCGATTTGTAAGCTCTCTTTCCGAGACGTTCGGAGCCAAAGGGTGTCGTGACGGAAGGACAAAATCTATGAATCGTGATTGGCTTCGGGCCAGTCTTTTATTATCGAGGACTTTTCTGGGTGTCGTACCTAATTCCATTTTTGTATCAGCCCAAAAGATCCCGCAACACGCATTACCAGGTAATCAAAGGGGAAACTGCGTTCAGCTTGAATTCGCTTCGATGAAGACTGCGTCACGATTGAAGGCGTGAACGGTCTTTAACGTTAAACCGCAACTGAACGATGTCGACCCAAAGCACTTCACCCGAAATTTCTTATAGGATAGGAGAAGCCGAAACATGTGTGGAGCGAATCGTGAAAAGTACGGTTCGTCTTGAATTACGACGAATTGTGAATTAAAACGGCAACAGACCGTTCTGGGTCAAACGAAGGACAATGGGGCAAGCGAAGGACAAGACAGTTCAAGTGCGACGCATAAGAGTTTCACATTAGCCAATGGACGGCAACATACGAGGGTTCGAAGTGAGAGAGTACATCTAGATGAGTCATAGCCACACTGTCACTTCGATCGTCACCTACTTCACCATCTGTTTGTTTGGTTTGGTGATCGCTTTTCCAGCGTCAACTTCAGCAACGGAAATCGATCTTGAACGGCCAGGTGATCGTGAATTTATACGTGACTTAGCCGGTTTGCTTGACGAGAACTCAAAAGAGAAAATTCGAAAACTCTGTGACAGTTTACTAACCGACAAAGCAACGCCGATCATTGTCATCACGATTGAATCGATGGCCAAACATGGTGGCGAAGGCATGCGTATCGAGACCTTTGCAACGTTGCTATTCGATCAGTGGGGAATCGGGCAACCCACGTTAGGAGAACAGGAGTGGAATACCGGGATCCTATTGCTGGTTGCGAGGGACGATCGCAAGGCACGGATTGAACTGGGCGCCGGATGGGGTCGACGCGAGGACGCCCTGTGCCGGCAAATTATGGACGACCACATTATTTTCCACTTTAAACAAGGCCAATTCTCCGAAGGAATCGTAGCCGGGGTCGAGGCTCTCGACAAAATGGGCCGAAAATTAGAATTGCCAACGCGTCCGCGTCCTTGGTGGCATTATGCGGTGGTCGTCGGCGCAATAGGACTTACCATTTTTACCATCGTGTCTCTGATTCGACGGGGGGCCAGCGGATGGGCTTGGATTTTCTGGGGAGTCGTCTTTGCGATAATTGGCTCGATTCTCTATCAGATGTTAAGCAATCGAGGCAAGGGAAGCAGCGGTGGTTTTAGTGGAGGGTCGTTTGGTGGAGGTTTTTCCGGTGGCGGTGGCGCTACGGGTTCTTGGTAAGGATGAACAAAATGAAACGAGCATCTGACCTCTTCAATGAGGAACAGCGTAAGCGGGTCGCAATTGCAGTCGCTAAAGCAGAGACGCAAACTTCGTGCGAAGTTGTACCTGTCGTGGCCACCGCATCCGGTCGGTATGATCGAGCGGAAGACATCATTGGGCTTTGGCTGGCCATTTTTGCAGCGATCACGGTTTGGTTCATTTTCCCGCGACAATCGAACGCATCGGGCAGCTGGGACGAGATGCCTTCTTATGTTGGGTTAGTGACTATGGTCGTAGGTATCGCCGTGGCGTTTATCATTGGTGTCCTGATCGGAAGTCGAATCAGATGGCTACGGCGGCTCTTTACCCCACGCAATGAAATGATGGAGGAAGTTTCCTCGCGAGCGCGTCAAATCTTTTTCGACAAACGAGTTCATCACACTAGCGGTGCTACAGGAATGCTAATTTATGTTTCTCTGTTCGAACATATGGCCGTTGTTTTAGGCGACCATCAAGTCCTAAACAAAATCGGACAGACGTCCCTCGATCAGCTTTGCCAACTGCTTACCGAAGGTCTGCATCAAGGTGACCCAACCGACGCGATTTGCAGCGTCATCACCGAGGCCGGAAAACAACTTTCAGGTCCTCTTCCAGGCGTCGAAGGAGGCGTCAACGAACTGCAGGACACCCTAATTCTTATCGACTAGGAGATTCGTCAATTTTGAAATGACGAGAAGCAACGCTCGACAGAGCGTGAAACTTCGCCGCCTGGGGAGTTTAGCTATCGAATGAAATTCAGGTCGGACCTGCCGTTAGCTGTTTTTGTTTTCAAAAAACTGCGTCTCGAATCAACAAATGTGGCGTCAATTTAAGAACTCGCACTTGACTAGCCTTTTATTTTTTCTTCTGCTTTCGATCATGATGATCCTCCACGACATCTTGGACGTTTCGGATAACATTTTGGGCCCCACCCTGCCCGGCAAAATAGACGGAACGTTATTCAACTACGTAATGTTCTACGCGTGGGTGATTGGGAATTTTGCATTTATCGGGCATACCGCAATCACAAAACCGATCCAGTTTGCGATCATTGTGTCCAAGATATTCGTGCTTCCGGCGGTTTACCTGCTGTTAATTTATGCCTGGACTACCTGAATAACTGATTGGAAAGTTCCCACGGCCATTGGCAACTGAGTCCGCGGATTGACCACGACAATCAAATGCTTCGTCACTACTTCCACATCGATCGGAAGAATTGTTTGACCTGTGGTTGATCGAGGTAGACCGCGAATATGATTATTGAACCGACGACGATCTTCTCAATCGATACAGGCAATCCCAACTGGGTGCAGCCGTTCAGAATCACGGCTAGCATCGCTGCGCCACAGAGAGTCCCCATGATGCTGCCTCTTCCTCCAAGAAGGCTACCACCGCCAATAACAACCGCCGCGATGACCTTTAGCTCAAGTCCCAAGCCCGATTCCGGATCACCAACCGTAAGGCGAGAAAACTGAAACACGCCGGCCAGCCCAATCATCGCCCCGCTCAACGCGTAAATTAATAGTTTCTGCCAAGCGACATCGATGCCGCACAATCGAGCTGTCGATTCATTCGACCCCAACGCAAACGAATACCGCCCAAACACGGTCGCCCAAAGAACTAACGCCATGAGCATCGCGGACAAAAAAAGCATCCAAACGCCAGGCGGCAAACCCAAAAAGATATATTCAGAATTTAGACTGAGCGATTGATAAAGCCAGTCCGGGACCTGATCTCCGCGCATTGTCCGTATCGGTACGTTTCCGGAAACCAAATTCCCAATCCCCAGAAAGATGGTCATCGTCCCCAGCGTCACCACAAACGGAACAATACCTAGAAACGCAATCAAAACGCCGTTCACAAGACCGCAACAAACCCCGGTGATGACTCCAGCAATGATCGAGAAGTAGACGGTACTGGGATGGTTTGGAAGATTACTGCCCCAGTATTGCTTTGCATTATCAGCTGTAAGGGAAAAACCCGGGTTTGCTAAATCCACCAAACGCGATTTTTGCTTGTCCAAATTACTAGATAGTCGGTTGTAATTTTTTTCGGTTCGATCAAAGCGATCGTACATCCTTCGATTGCTCTCTCTCATCGCATCGATTTGTCGGCTTGGCAAATCGATCCAGTCATTCATCTCCATCGACTTAGCAACCGGCTCTAGTTGCGCTTCCAAGAGCGAGATCTTCAGCTGAATCAAATCAGCCAGTTTCTTTTTTGCGGATTCGACTTCTTCTTCAGAAGCTTTTTCCTCGATTAGAACCGCAACGTTTACCGCTGCCTCGCGGACGTTGGATCCGTCGTTGATCCGACTGCCAACATCATGCAGAATGCACCAGGCAACCGCAGTAGCCGAAAGTGTAACCGCGGTTCCGCATGATAGGTCAATGCCTCCGGAAATGATCACAACCGTCAGTCCGACCGCCGCAAGAGCGTAAACCGTAGTCTGAATCGAAATGTTTGAAAGGTTGTCACTCGTAAAGAACTGACCATTGGAATAGAAGTAGTCGAGCACTGCAAAAAGCGCGATCACAAGAACAAGCGCGACCAATGGCCCCACAAATAATGGAACACGAAATCCAAATTTTGATCCTGATTCTGTCATTAGTTTTCTGTTGTTACTGCATGCATCATAATGTCATGCTCGGTCCAATCGGCTACGTTTTTGATCTCTCGGATTTTGCCTCGGGACATCACCGCAATTCGGTCGCAAATTGCCATCAGTTCTGGCAAATAAGAACTGACAACGATGACGCTCTTCCCAGCCGCCGCCAATTCACCAATGATCCGATAAACTTCTGATTTCGTTCCAACGTCGATTCCTCGGGTCGGTTCGTCCAGCAGGTAGATATCGGCGTTCTGATGCAACACCCGAGCGAGCGCAACTTTCTGTTGGTTCCCGCCAGAAAGTGAACTGACGGGCGCGTCCTGCGAAGATGCTTTGATCTCAACCTCTTTCATCCACTTCGCTACAGCGATACGCCGCCGAGAAAGATTGAGAATACCGGCTTTTGAATAATGCGAGAGTTTGCTGTAAGTAATATTTTCACCAATCGACTGATCCTGAGCGAGCCCCTCGGTCTTTCGATCCTCTGACACCATCGCAATGCCGCCAGAGATGCTTTTCCGCGGGTTTGTTCGAACGACATGTTTCCCGGAAAGATTCAGCTCGCCAGTGCGGATTACATCCAAGCCATAGATCGCCCGCATCAATTCAGTCCTTCCAGCGCCAACCAAACCGGAAAAACCAAGAACTTCACCCTTTCGCAACTGAAAACTGACGTCTAGGGGCGTGTCGACCCCCGAAAGGTGATTCAATTCTAAAACGGTGCCGCCAATCTCATGCTCTACTTTGGGAAAAAGTTCATCGACGTCTCGGCCAACCATCATGTGAACAATTTCCTTTTCAGTGACTCCATCAAGTGAGCCACTATCGACCAACATTCCATCGCGCAGCACGGTATAACGATCAGCCACCCGACGAATCTCTTCAAGGAAATGGCTGATGTAGATCACCGCGATATTTCGTTCTTTAAGGTCATCAATGACCGAAAACAACTTTTCCGCATCTTTCTGAGTAAGAGAACTCGTCGGCTCGTCAAAAATCACGATCTTCGCATCGTAGGCCAATGCGCGAGCAATCTCCAACAACTGCTGTTCCCCAACAGAAAATTCACTGACTGGAGTGTTCAAATCAAGATGTTCGCATCCGAGCTGTTGCAGCACCTTCTCCACGAGCGATTTTTGCTTTGACTTGTTCAAAACGCCGAAGCGTCGAAACTCGCGTCCCAAACAGATATTGTCGACGGCATTGAGATGCGGCGCCAACATCAGCTCTTGATAAATCATCGCAACACCACGATCGCGTGCCTGCGACGGAGTCCGAGGATCATAAATCGTTCTGGAAACTTCCATTGCCCCAGCATCGGGACGAATAGCACCGCTGAGAATTTTCATCAGCGTGCTCTTCCCTGCCCCGTTTTCACCAATCAATGCGTGGACGCTGCCTGATTGAACTTCAATCGCAACATTTGAGAGAGCAACTGTCGCCCCGAAACTCTTGCTAACACCTGCCATTTTCAGGACAGTTTCTTTCGAATCAGACGTTGGCAATTGCCCACTCATTTAAAAAACAAATAATCGGCGAAGATACAGCAAACGACTCGTGGTCTACTTGGTCATTTCTTTTTTTTCAGAATCTGACTCATTGGTGACCGACTTTTTTCCTTTGGACTCAGTCGCACCCGGCTTATCAAACCCCAACGCTTTGGCCAAACAATGAGCCGCCAATACACCTCCGTTGTAATTGTCGGTCGCAACGTAGCTGACATAATTTTTGGGATCGGTATTCAATCCACTGTCAAAGATGACAACGGGAACGCCCTTCTTATTCGACAACTCAACCGACTCTACCAATGCCGTTGAATCATTCGGTGCCAGGCAAATTCCATCCACTTTTGAAGCCACTAGATTTTCCACCAACTCCATTTGAGACTGTGTGTTGCCTTCGTCACTGGGACCACGATAGGTCAACTCAACATTCCCAAGCTCTTTCGCCGCTTTCGATGCACCAAAATGAACGGATTTCCAAAACTCATGCGTTGTTCCCTTTGGAACAACGGCAATTCTGTACTTGGCGTTCTCCGCTTCTGGAGATTCGTCAGTTTTGGGCGGCGACAGCAACACACCCATTTTTTCATCTTCGAAGTTTTCTGGCGTTGCAACATACTCACCAGTCGAAATCCGTTTCTCAACCTTTTCCCCTTCAAGATGTGCAACCATTGTTTTCACCGAAAGATATCCCATCTGAACCGGATCTTGAAGCACAATTCCTTGCATTTTATTTTTTGAAACGGCGTCGACCATGATTTCATTTGGATCGAAACCAACAAACTTCACCTTATCCGTTAGTCGTGCCTCTTCCAATGCATTCAACGTTCCGTGCGCGTTGGGCTCGCAAACTGCGAAAATCCCTGTGACTCGATCGCCAAATTTCGTCAACAGATCGGTCGCCTTGGTCATCGATGTCTCCAACGTCGTCGAGGCATATTGATCATCCGACAGAATGTTGATGTCCGGGTAATTCTTCTTGATCGTGTCGATGAAGCCCCGCTCGCGTTGTTCGGTAGATTCGCTACCGGTCGTGTAGCGTAGCATGATGATGCCAGGGGACTTTCCGTCGTCCTTTTGGGCGGTCTTGTTCGTTTTTGAAGAATCTCCACATCCGGCAATCGCGATTCCGAAAATCGCCAAACAAACAATAGCCAAATTGAATTTCACAACACGAAACATATTTTCTCCTAAATACCCGGTCCGAATGAACACTTTTTTTTTAAACTTAAATCAGCTTGGCGATCCATGTCTAATGCGTGCAATCAAAATCGCACGAACAAAAACTATCGACGCACACCAAACTTCAGACAAGTGCAACACTAGGGACTTTGGGAAAAGTTGCTCCGGCGTTGCGATTTAACGTTGAATCATTAAACTTCCAATCATAACTCTCCGTCGTTGAACTTTCTATCCGCTAGAACCAATTGATGTGGAGGATGCCGATGCTCCCCGCCCCCAAACGCTTTAATTTCTAACAGACTACGCACCAGAATCACAAACATGAACAAGATCACTATCCTTGGCATTGGCGATGAGGGCCCTACCGGATTAACTCAATTTTGCCGTGAAAAGTTGAATGCGGCCGAAATCGTGATTGCCGCCCCCTCAACGTTAGCGCAACTTGATTCAATTAACGCCCAGACGATACCACTTCGTAATGATTTGGATGAAATTGTCGCACTGATTAAGAGCCTACGCGATAAGCGGATTGTGATGCTCTCGTTAGGTGACCCATTGTTCTTCGGTACGACACGGTACTTATGCGATGAAATTGGAAAGGATGAATTCGACATCATCCCGCACGTAAGCATGATGCAACTAGCGTTCGCCCGGATTCGCGAGAGCTGGGACGAAGCACTTTTGTCGGATTTATCTTCAAGAACACCGGAACAGCTTTTTGACAAAATTCGATTTGCCGAAAAGGTTGGCCTTTTCACGTCGAGCGAACATAGTCCATCAAAAGTTGCAAAAATGCTAATCGATCAACGAGCGGACTACTTTCGAGCGTTTGTGTGTGAAGATATCGCATCACCCAAGGAACGGATTACCGAGTGCAGTTTGAGTGACCTTTGCGAGATGGAGTTCGAATCACTCAACGTATTGATTTTAATTCGTTCCGATGAGCGTCCTGAAAGCCCGGCCGGTGATCCGGGACTTCGATTATTCGGCAACGCCGATGAATTCTTTTTACAGTCGCAACCCAAACGCGGTTTATTAACCCCTGCCGAAGTTCGCTGCATGGCACTGGGTAATTTAGGCTTGCAATCCGACAGCATTGTATGGGACGTCGGAGCTGGCAGTGGAAGTCTTGCAATAGAGGCGGCGAGGCTTTGCGATAAAGGACATGTCTATGCGATCGAAATGGATAGTGATGATTACAAATTATTGCAATCAAATTCGGATCGATTTCAGATGACCAACGTTACGCCAGTACTAGGCGAGGCACCAACTGCCTGGAACCAATTGCCACACCCTGATGCAATTTTTATTGGTGGAACCGGTCGATCCGTCGGAGAAATCGCGTTTCAGGCATTTGATGAATTGAAAGAAAATGGACGGATTGTCATTCACGTCGCCGGTATGACCCGAGCAAACGATCTATTTTATGGATTTCACAAGAATGGCTATCAACCGGAAATTCTAATGTTGAACCTTGCACGTGGGCACCTGCAATTTGATTCACTAAGATTCGATGCAGTGAATCCGTCGTTTCTCCTCTCCTGCATGAAGTCAGCGAAGTAGGTATGGTAATTACGACGCGTGCAGCAGCCAAGATTATTTGATTTCATCGACAAGTGCGTTTAGACTCGATCGTTCGCATCTTAGCAATAAGACAGATACGGCCCGTAGCGAGGGTGGCTACACACCAACCAGATCGACACGCTTTTTAGGTGCTTGGTTTCAGAAACGGCTTTCCATTTCATGACAGAATTCAATCCGTACAACAAATGGTTTGGAATATCGAAGGATGAAGACTCACCAAACCATTATCAGATTTTAGGATTGAATCCAGGCGAATTTGATCCTGATGTCATTGAGGCCGTTGCGGAACAACGAATGTTGTTTCTAGAGTCAATTCGCAATGAAGCCAACAACGAACTGGCTGACAAGCTGAAGAGAGAAGTCAAACTTGCAAAATTGACATTGCTTGATCCGCAAAAAAGGGATGCTCATGATTTAGAGCTCAGCGTCAATGATGGAATGTCGACTGCGGGGCAACCGTCGTCCATCGAACAAACACGTTCAGCGGCGAACCCACCAACCGTTTTCACTCCACCTCAATTTTTACTCAGCCCCAACACGATTGATCATTCAGATCCACCCCAGGATAACCCCAGGACTCAGGACAACCTACTTCCTCGACCTTCACCTTCACCTCGACCTGCACCACTCCCAAAACACCTTATTAATTCTGTCATTGCACAAACTCCCAATTCGCAAACGTTCGGGAGCCCTACCGCAGAAGTATCACCGTCGTCTTCATCTCGCAATTCTCCAAAAGAGCCCCTGCATCCAGAGACCGAAGGGATCGTTGTTTCGAGCGATAAACGAATAAACGTCGCTTCTTCCAGAGCGAATCGCTCGGAAACCAAACGCAATCAAAACAAACTCTTCGGACAGGTCGCGATGCTTTTTGTTCCGACAATATTATTCATTATTTTGGTGACTGTCTTTCCAAACTATTTTGAGAGTTTGATTCATGGAATTCGCAGTTTGAGGTACGGCAAGGACTCTGTCACTAGCCCTAATTAAAGTATTAGAGTGTCGATGTTCACTTGTTACGCGATAGCCATTAAAAAAGGCTTGGCACCAGCCAAGCCTCTCGGCCTTTCAAGCGGTATCTTTGACGAACCCCCGTTTACTTCATGCGAAGTTTTGCGGGTACTCCGTCCTTGTGAACCAGGATCGCAACCGTCTTCAGGCGCAAGTAGGCTTCGGACATGTGAAGGTAACCTTTGTAGGGCCCGACTTCCCCCCATGAATTTTTTATAACGTAATATTTGTTTCCATTTTTGTCTTTGGAAATCCCAGTTAGATGCATCAAATGATCGTCGGTTGTCGAGTAGCTGTAGAAAGAATCCTGGCGCATCTCTTGGGTTACAACCTTCTCTTTTCCCGGTTTTGAAAATTTATCTCCCCGATTCGGATCTTCAGCTAAAATCGCCATCCCGAAGCGAGAGGAAAACCCTGCTTCGCTCACATCACCGTCCCAAGCGACGGAGTAACCATTTTCGATGGCGTTGTCGATCACGTTCACCAGATCGTCGATCGGCACATTGTAAAAAGAGCCGTTCGAATTATTGTCTGGAATTTCCAACACAAATTTTTTGTAAAATGGATGGTGAGTGTACGAGGTCATGCTGCAATAATCTTCACCGCGAAAATCAACTTTTTCTTTCAATGTCATCGGGGTGTATTTTTGCATTTGATATTCGAATTCCGCTGGCGATTCGCCAATATAGACATCCAAAATCCTGTCGTAAGCGACTCTCCATTTCTTCGAAAGCTTTTTTTGTTTGATCAATGCATCCAGCACGCCTTTTAAGATGACTTCCAATTCACCATGGTCATGCTTCTTAACGCCTTCGTCCAATCCATCGAAGAATTCTTCTGGAATCAGTCCATGCCGATCAACCGCGTTGATAAAATCATGCGCCAAAGCTCCTTGACCGAAATTCGCTTTGCCACTCCGCAACACATAATTCATTGCCTTGTCCTTGTAGACGTTTTTCACAAGGAACATCTCGGAAATATTGTGTTTACCTTTACCGCGCCGGATCAGTTCGGATTCCAAAAAAGACGCTCCAGCGAAGCACCAGCAGGTTCCGGTATTGTCTTGTGATTTAACGTCGGTGCACTCAATTTTCTTTTCGATCTTGAAACCGTATCCTTTAACCGGCTTCTCCTCTTTTTTTGCCTCTTCTTGCGCGATCGCTCCAGTCGAAAGGACGATACAAACGAAAAATGTTGCCGTAATTTTTGCGAGCACAGAATGTTCCTTATTTGGGAAAACGTGAATAACTCATCCGATGGATGGTTCGATCTTAATCGAACCGCGTCGTTTTATTCAAATGCGAAATCCAAAACCAACACAAATGACTTGGTTTTTTTGTACAAAGCAGACCAATAGCTTGTGGTGGCACCTTAAGAATTCTATTTCACCACTTGGCCTGTTCGGCAATAATTGGGGACCCGTCCAACTCTGACCGCACAAAGCCACACTCGTGTCACCAAAATCTGCAATGACCTCCAAAACCCAACCGACTCCTTCCGGAAGTAGCCCGTCAAAAAGTCCACCGGAAACGAGACGCCCGTTCCAATGGACAAAGTGGCTTTTAATAACAGCCGCAGTTCTGTTTGCTTTAATCTTATTTACGCCCACGATCATTTGCAAAACGCCGCTTCTTTCTGGCTTGATCAATCGCTACGCCCCCATCAACGGCACGGTTGAAATTCGGAGTGCCTCACTTGGCTGGTTCTCCGAAACCCAACTTTCTGACGTGGTCATTAAAGATTCGGACGAAAAAGTCGTTCTGTCGGCCCAAAAAATTTCACTCAACAAATCACTTACGGGTTTGGTCTTCGGCGGAATCGACGACACCACGATTGAAATCGTCGATCCATTTGTCGAAATTCACATCAATGATGGCATCATAAACTTGCAGGAATTGGCGGTTGAGCAAGACAACGATTCATCAACAGTGATTCCGAAATTGCATTGCATTGTTCGAAATGGAAAATTCTCTTTTTTCCGAAACAATGAATTGTGCGGCCAAATCGCGAAGTTCGATTCGGATGTCGTGTGCGAACCGTTAGATTCTGACGCCGGCGGAACAAAGATCAGGACGACGATTGCCACAAAAGTGCTTTCAAGCAAACAAAGTACCGGCAGCTTCAAATCCGAAATTGAATTCGAAATCCAGTCAGGAAAAATATCCAAAGCGAATGGCAGGCTAACTCCCCAAAACACTTCAATCGATTTTGTGAATGCATTCTCTGAGATCAGCAATTCGCCGCAGTTCTCCGCGTGCTTGACGGGAGATGTTGAGGTCAAAGCTTCGCTTGAGAATTACGCCCTCAAAACTCTGAGTGCAAATTTTGACAACTTAAGAATCGATTCTGAAGCCACGGACGAAAAGACTTTGATTACAAACGTTCCCAGTTTCCCCGTATCGATTAGCGGTGGTGTCAACCTGGATGAGCTCCAAACAGGCGTTAAGCTGACGATCGATTCAGCCTACGGCTCGGCAAAGACCACAGGCACCGTTCCAGTCCAAGGCGTTTCATCAGCATCTGATCTTTTTGATCAAACTTTTCAACTCAATGCCGATTTTGACGTTGCCAAATTTGCCTCGGATTTTCCTGAATTGATTACTCTTCAAGATGGCATCACCCTCGAATCCGGGAAAATTTCATTGACGTCGTTTGGCAGAACGGAAGGTAATACAAAACGAATTTTTCTAGACGTTCGGGCGGGCCAATGGCGTGCCACCAACGGCGCTAAAACAATCGAATGGACGGACCCCATCTCACTGGCGATTGCACTTCGCCAAAACCAAATCGACAATCAACGAACGGATATTGAGCTGGAATATATCAAATGCGAATCTGAATTCCTGACGCTCAATGGTTCGGGAAAATTAGATGAAGGACAGGGCAACATACGCGGCAACCTTGGAGTCCTCAAGGCGAAACTTGCACAGTTCATTGAACTCGGTGATTTTGACTTGGATGGCCGTATCGACGGCAGTGTTAACTGGGGCGTCGCAAATGGATTTGGAAATACTGGCGAAAATCAAGTCATTCAGTTAGCCGGCAAGATCGACCTTAACAATTTGTCCTATGCCATGAGCGGGCTGCCGAGATTAACTGAGCCTCACTCATCGTTTCAATTCGCAAGTAAATATCGACTTCGGGACTATCTACCGGACGAACTTTCGCAGTTATCCATGATGACGTCGGTCGATACCGATTTTTTAAAAGTTGAATTGCGAGAACCGACGCCCTTCCGTGACGATTATCGTTTTGTTTTTGACAGCCAGGTACAGGGCAATGCCGAAGCTTGGATGAAGCGGGCAAGTTCGTTCGCAGATTTATACGGCTTAAAAGTGGAAGGGATGGCCAACGCATCCGCCGTCGTCTTTTTGACACCTCAAACCATCCGCGTTCGAACCACCAAGACACCTTCAATAAAACCCTTCAACCTACAACTTTCCGAAGTCGTGCTTCAGGAACCCGTTATCCGCGGAAAAGTGGACTTAACCTACGATTTCATTACGGGATTAATCGATGCACCATTAGTTTCAATATCCAGCTCCGCGGTCAACGCAGAAAGCAACAATTTCAAGTCAACCCAAATAGCAAATGATATTTTATATTCCGGCGATTTTGCAGTGACAGGAAATTTGAAGCGGATTGGACGCTGGTTGCCAAAATCGTCAACCAAAATCGACGGCGATCTAAATGGCATGACAAAATTCGAAATGGACTCGAATCTGAATAAAATCGCAGTGGATGGATCTATTTCAAATTTGGTCGTGACGCAAAAACCAGAAACGCCAAGTTTTTCGAACGAGCAAACCAATTCAGCAAAAGTTCTATTCGAAGACCAAAAAGTCAAATTCGATCTCTTGATGAATGCATCGGCAGATGGCAATCGAGTCGCCGTGAATAAATTGAGCGTCGTGGGCAGCGGTACCCAGCTTGAAACAAATGGAAATATCACGTTCGAAGAGTCAAAGACGATATTGGATTTAACCGGAAAAATCAGAGCCGATCTTGAGAAAATCAGCGAACGGTTAAAGCCAATTTTTGGTGACAACATCCAAGTTACAGGAATGGACGAAAGCACGTTTTCCCTATCCGGCCCCATTTCTGATCTCACGTTGGCACAAACTTCAGCAAAAAACACTCCATTGGTTCCTAACGGCCTCGAAGGCACGGCAAAACTAAATTGGAATGAAGGCAAGGTTTTCGCCCTACCGATTTCAAAGGGTGCCCTCGAGACGAAATTGAAAAATTCAATCGTTTACGTACGGCCGATCGATATGCTTATTGGTAACGGCCAACTTCAGTTAGCACCGACGATTTTTTTGAATTCGCAGCCCTATCGCTTACAAGTCCCCAAAGGCGTCGTGCTGAATCATGCCGCGATCGGGCCAGAGGTTTGTCGCACTTGGATGCGATACATTGCCCCGCTGCTCGCCGATGCGACAACCGCCGAAGGGAAATTCACGCTTTCCTTGAATCAAGATTTGGTCATGCCACTGGAAAATCCAATGAGCGGTACCTTTGCCGGACGAATGGCAATTGACGCAATCACCATTGGGCCCGGGCCACTTGGCCAATCGCTGATATCGACGTTAAGACAGACTTTCGCATTGATAGGAAAAGGAGACAAACTGCAATCTCTTTCCGATAAGCCATGGCTTCAGTTACCTCGACAGTCGATCAACGTTTCACTTGAGAATGGAATCATTAAGCACGATCAACTAATGATGAACATCGGTGAAGTTCAGATCCTAACGACTGGATCCGTAAGTGTAAATCAATCAATCGACATCCAAGTCATCATTCCCATTAAACCAGATTGGATAAGTGACCGTCCGATAGTAAAAACGGTTTTGGGAGATGCAATTAGAATTCCGCTGCGTGGAAAACTAAATCGACCAGAAATGAACAGTTCCTTTTTCACCCAACTCTCGAAAGACATGGCAAAAGCCGCCGCTGGCAACCTTCTCGAAAACGGTGCAAAGGGAATCCTGAGCGGAGATTTGTTAAAGGGCGATGCAAAAGAGTTTTTTGACGGGAAAACCGGTGATCTAATCAAAGGCGGAATTTTGAATGGCATTCGAAGTTTAAGAAACAAAAAGTAGCGGTCGACTGATAAGCATCTCCCACTCGCCTGAAAATCTAACTGAAAGTCAATCAAATCGGCTCGCAATCCCAGGCTTTATCCAAGGTAAGTAGATTGTTTCTCCCGATGCACCCCGATATGCTAATGACTTGGGCCGAAAAACAATCAGACTTTTGCGACAAAGTCGTTCGAGCCAAGAAGAAGTGACAATGGACTCGTCAATTTTGCTAAACAAAAAAGGACTTAAATGAAATTCGTTTTTCTGGGGACCACGGGTTACCATCCAAACAATCGGCGGCACACGCCATCGATTATGTTTCCAGAAATCGGTCTGATTTTGGACGCAGGCACCGGTTTCTTTCGGGCCCGCGATTTAATACAAACGAATCAGTTGCATGTCTTCTTGAGTCACATTCATTTGGACCATTGCTTTGGCTTGACATTCTTGTTCGATATTGGATTCGAAAAGAATTTGCAGCCCACGAAAGTTTACGTCGATTCAGAAAAAATTGACGTTCTGAATAAGCACTTCTTTCATGAACTCCTTTTCCCGGCTCAACTGCCATTGGAGTTCAGTCCGATTTCTGACGCAAAAGCGGGTTCGCATCAGTTCCTCCTTCCAAACGAAACCAAACTCACCACGTTTCCACTGAAACACCCAGGTGGGGCCGTTGGATTTGTAATCGAACAAGATAGCAAAACCGTGGCTTACGTTACGGATACAACGGCCTCCCTCGACGAACCTTATCTGCGATACATTCAAAACGTCGACGTCCTAATTCACGAATGCTATTTTCCAGATGGCGAAGAAGAAAAAGCGGAACTAACTGGGCACAGCTGCGCAACGCCCGTCGCAAAAGTGGCCAAAGAATGCAATGTCGGCGAACTGCTTTTGGTACACGTGAATCCGCTGAATGAATCCGACGACCCCATCGGAATTGAAAACGTGCGGAAAGTCTTCCGTAACGCCCGAATTCCTTCGGATTTTGACACGGTTGATTTATAGATTTCGGGGTGGAATTCGCAATGCCCGACTGCAGTATTCTTTGCTAGTATCTTTGCAAATTTCAACTTTTTGATCGCAGTGAGCCTGCTCCACACGATCCAATAAAAAGCCCGCCGAAAAGAAAACCCTCACACGAAGAATCCAGAACTCAAATTGGTCAATTTCTCTCAATGGTAAAATTCATCCATACGGCGGACTGGCAGATTGGCATGAAGGCTGTGCACGTCGGCTCGGTTGGGGAGACAGTTCGCGCCCAACGCCTCGCTTCAGCGCAAAGAGTCGTCAATACGGCCATTGAAAATCATGCAGATTTCATGATCGTCGCCGGCGACACTTTTGAGGACAATTCGGTTGACCGTGTTCTCGTCCAAAAGGTTGCTGACATCTTGGCCAGTTTTCCAAAACCGGTTTACATCATTTCAGGAAACCATGACCCACTTGTTCCGGGTTCGGTTTGGGAGCATCCCGCATGGAGTTCCCACCCCAATTTGAATATCGCCAGGGAGGCTAAACCGATTGAATTGGAAAATGTCACCTTATATCCCTCGCCATTATTCGAGAAGCATTCACTCGTAAATCCAGTCCGCTGGATCGATGCATCTAATAACCCGAAGATCTCAGTAGGCCTCGCGCACGGCACGGTAAGCGGAGCATCACACGGCGTCATCGATTACCCCATAGACCGCGAGGCGGCCAAGATTACCGGGCTCGATTATCTAGCTTTGGGACATCACCATTCCTTCGCGACCTACCCCTCCGCTGACGGTTCCGTCCGATTGGCCTATTCCGGAGCCCACGAGACTACAAAGTTTGGCGAGAGAGATAGCGGCAACGTCGTCTTGGTAGAAATCCATTCAAAAGGGAGCACACCCGTTTTAACATCGATTCGGACAGGCGGCCTTACATGGAGGACGTTGGACGAAACCGTGACCGAAGTAGACGACATGTTGCGGATTCGGAAAGAAATCGAAGCTCTTGGCGATTTGGAACATTCATTGGTTGAGCTAAAGTTGGCAGGCGTTCTACATCAAGCGGCCCAAGGCGAACTGACGCGAATTCAAGAGCTTCTTCAGGCACGATTTCTTTATGGAAGATACGATGCCTCGAATCTACTTCCGTCCCCCGCCGACGAAACCTGGCTCAGCGAATTGCCGGTCGGCCTGATGCAATCTGTCGCTCGACAACTTCATCACTGGACAGACCCAGCACACGTGGGCGAACGCTCCGCACTTGCCTCGCCGGACGTTGCAACACGATCTTTGCTGGAGCTCTATCGCTTAATGCAGGAACAATCTTCATGATATTGCGATCCTTGACGGTTAAAGGCTGGCGCTGCTTTGTTAACGAGACCAAAGTCGGACCATTCGACAACGGGCTTAACATCATTCATGGTCCAAACGGAATTGGTAAGTCCTCATTGATCATGGCCCTGACACGATGCTTGTTCGACAGCCACAATGTTGGCGGTGCCGGAATCAAAGCAATCCGCTCATGGGGCCGTGAACTTTCGCCAACGGTGGCCATCGAATTCGAACAGGGTGACGAACAATTTAAACTGTTTAAACAGTTCCTTGTGTCACCAACTGCGCAGCTCTCTCGGAAAGAGGACGACAAATTTGTCCCGTTGGCAGAATCCCGTGCCGCGGACGACCGCGCGCGTGCCATTCTTTCCGGCGAGGCGTCCAGCCGCGGTGTCAGCGATCAACGCCATTGGGGATTCGCACAGATCCTTTGGGCCCCCCAAGGCAACCTTCGCATCAACGAATTGGCATCGGTACCGCGAGCAACCATCCAAGATTCAATTGGCTCTCAAATCACGGGGATTGGCACTGAGGACTTGGAAAACAAAATCTCGGAAGCCTATAGCCAATTTTTTACGCGCACCGGCAAAATAAAACGGACCGGATCATCGTCTCCCCCCATCGTGGACTTACAATCGAGATTAAAGACTGAAAAAGAGCGTCGCGAATCGTGTCGACAGCAACTACAAGCGTTTGAAACTGCGAGCCGTCGAATTGAAGATCTGACTGCGGAACTAAAACAGGCTAAGCAGAGTGAAGCTGAACTCGACTCTCAGTTGAAAACGAATCGAGAACAGGTTGAAAAGTATCGCAAATTAACTGAACAGAAAAAGCAGTACCAGCTAGAATTATCATCCGCTGAAGATCGTTATAATGCCATTGTCGAGCGAATTACGGCAATTGCAGATGCCGAAACCGAACAAACCGAGATTTCCCAAAAGCACAAGCTTTTGTCCAACGACTTACCCACTCTGGAGAAAATCGTAGAACAGGATTTGAAAGCCTCAAACAATGCAGTCGAACAATTGAAAAAAACCCGGCTTCGAAGAGCTGACGTTTCTAATTCCAGGGCGATTGCCGATCTTGCTGAACGATTCACACGCAACAATGAATCCTTTGCAAAGTTCAACAAGCAGATTGAACAGCTGGAGATCGTAACTGATGAACTAAAAGAACTGCGTGCCTCAAGAGCGAAAATCGTTGCACCAGATAAACTATTGCTTAAGCAGATCACTAAAATCGCAAGAAATCGAGATGATGCCCGCTTGAGACTAAACGCGTCTTTGATTCGTGTCAAAGTTAAATTCGCTAAACAGACAACGATCGATATCACTCAGGCGGAACAGATTGGGCGACAAACAACCCAAGAGGACCAAACCCTGGACATCGGTGGTTCCCCTGATGTTGTGTTCACAATCCCGGGCGTCGGTCATTTTTCTGCGACCGGACCGACAAGTGATTTCGCAAAACTCCATAATCAATTTGAATCCGCAAACTCTACGTTCCTGGAATTGACAAGCGGATTTGGTTCGGACGACCTCGCAACCCTGGAAGCGAGACATGCAGAGGCCGAATCGATGGACCATTTAATTTCGAATACCGAGGTCAAACTGGACGCGTTACTGAATGGGGCCACACTCGAACAACTAATGACGAAACGCTCACATGCGAAGAACATTCTGGATGAGATTATCTCACTTTATCCGGCGTGGAAACAAACCGTTCCCAATTTGGACGAAACGGCGCGAGACGCCGAAGACATCGAATTCAAATACAATCGAGATATTGACGATGCAGAAACGGCGTCCGATTCTGCAAAAGCGGCGTTGAAAAGAAGTGAAGAATCGTTAGCCAACCGGAAATCTGAAATCGCAAACTTGCGTTCTCGAATGTCAGCGACCGAGAAAACACTGCAATCACTCCAAGGAGATGGGCTCAATCATCAGGCTCGAATAGAACGACGATTGCAGGTCGCTTTGGAACGGGATGCTGCCATCGGCAAACTAAAAATAGTTAACGAACGAATTTTGCAGTTGGGCGATGATCCAGCCAAGTCTCAACGATTACTGGAGGAGCAACTAAAGGCTTTTCGTACGACAGTTGATTCGGCGAACGGAAAATTAAACACGGAGACCGGTCGGCTGGAGCAAATCATTGCCGACGCCCCGTATTCGACTTTGGCAGCAAGCGAGGAGCATATCGCAAGTCTGGAGAACCAGATTCTGCAACAGCAAAAACAAATGGATGCAATACAACTGCTTTACGAAACCGTTATTTGTGAAAAGTCGGAGGTGATGAATGCCCTGGTTGATCCCATTGGTAATCGTGCCAATTACTACTTGAATCGAATCGTGGGCTCAAAATTCCAAAAAATTGATTTTGACGAATCATTGCTGCCGCAATGCATCTCACCTGATCAGTCCATCGGTGGCGTTGACCTGGAACAGATTTCAGGTGGTGAACAAGAACAAGTGCATTTTGCTGTCCGAATGGCACTTGCTGACATTGCGTTTCCCAAAGATCGGCAACCGGTTGTTTTTGACGATGTATTCACCTACACCGATGCATCACGGCTCAATCGGATCGCAAACATATTGGAGGAGTCGGCGGAACGGTTCCAAATCATCCTTCTAACTTGTCATCCAGAGCGTTATCGCGGACTCGCCAACGCAAAGTTTTTTGACTTAGAAGAAATCGTAAATCATAAAACAAACTTATAACATCTTATTACTGTTGAACCAAATGCTGTACAAACGGGTTTTCAATGCACGGCGTCATGTGAGACAACATTGCCCTCTTTCCACCTGCGGAGGAGGCAACAACATTGAAACCTCTTCCCGGATTTAATTTGGGCTCAACGCCAACCAAGCACTCCTGATCGTTTTGCATTTTCCTGTGCCTCAATAAACGTGCATTCAGTACACAGGCATTCGCTTCCAACGGCGTTTGACTTGGTTAAGACGAATATCGTCGTACTCTGAGAACTGCGAAAACGGATGGATCAATGCAATTTGGTTCCATCCTAAAAGTTAAAACTTTTAATGGAAACTGGATCGACATTCACATGCTCCATCGGACTTTAATGGCAAATTACTTGCCCGTTTCCACTGTCGATGCATTTTAGAAACCAAGTACGCAAGATTTTGCTTTGGGAGTCAATTTGAATTCGGTATACTCGGGATTGACAATGTGAAAGACACTATCCTCAATGCACGGAGACCTCTTATGGCCGTCAAAGTCATGCAGCGACAACTTTCAGCAGTTTCAGGTACGTCAAACAGCACTTTGGTATCAATCAATGCTGCCTTCCTGCAGGAAATCAAAGATGTCCACACCGAACTCTGGGACTTGTTGGCCGGCGCCCGCGACATGTGCAAACATAAACTGCGATCTGAAAATGACGAGCATCGACTCGCCGCCGATATGGAGGAATTGCGAGATCTATTCGCGTTGCAATTTTCGTTGGAAGAGGGATTTGGCTATTTCGACAACCCTGCTTTTGTAGATATGAATATCGCCAAACGGGCGGAGGATCTGAAGAACGATCACCAATATTTATACTGTGAAATCTGTGAGATCTGTGACTGGATTGATAAACTTCGCCACCATCGTCGATTGCCTCTAAAACTCAAAGACGTTGACATTCGATTTGAATCGTTCTGCGACCAATTGATGAAACATGAAGCCCGGGAAAACGAACTGATTTTTGATTCGTTTAATAACGACATCGGTTCGGGTGACTGAAAGTCAAGGATTCGAAATCCGTTGTCAACAATTCATATTGGTTCCAAACATCAACTTGTAACGGGCGTTCGAACCCAATGACGCCTCGCGTATGGACATTTCATATTTCATTCCAAGACGAAAATGCGTGAGGCCCCCCCTCCCCGTGAAAAGCCGTAATTTCACCCTGTCGCATATCCAATGAATTCTTTGCGGCATGCGATACCACTTACGCGTGCTTAAGCGAGAAGACATGCTTTAGATTCAAATGAAATCGAATCAAGATTAAACTGAATTCAAAAGGCGAAACAATTAGGACGGTGGCGGATTGGTCGGTAAACGTTTTCGAAGAGCGGCAAGGACCAAACCGACCACCAAAATGAAGAGCAGGACTCCCCAACCAAATAACAATTCCTGGCTTCGAGAGTGAAATTCCCCATAGGGCCCGTCCACCCGCTCATAAATTTCGAAACCCAGCATGTATAAAATTGCAGCCGGAATAAAATACTTAATTCGAATATCCCACCAGACCCCAATTTGTCCCTTTGATTTTTCATTGATGAATTGACGCATCTCCGAAGGTCGCTTGTACCAACCAACGATCAGACAGGTACCAAGTACCACGATCGACAGACCAACAAAATTCATGAAATGGTCAACAATGTCCAACCAGTGGATCCCGACACCAAACATATATGGAAGTCCAAAAAACAGCCCGCAAACGGCTACTATAATATTGGCCTTTTGATGCGAAAATCCAAATTTGTCCCTCACGGCGGTCGACAATGCCTCAACCAAACTGAACGCCGAATCGATCGCCAACAAACTGAGCATCAAGAAGAAAAGAATGCCAAAAAATACAGGATAGGGGAGCCCATTAATGATTTCTGGATAGGTGGCAAACGTAAGCCCCGGTCCCGAACTTACGACTTCCTGCAGAGGTTTTCCAGTTACCAACGCCTTGTGTCCTAACGCCCCGAATACGGCCATGCCGCCGACAATAGCCGTCAATGCATCCCCCAAACCAATGATCCATGAGTTCCTGACGATGCAAGTTTTGTCGTCCATAAAACTGCCGTACGCGATCATGACGCCGAACCCAACCGTCAAACTAAAAAAGACCTGCGAAATAGCCGCCAACCATAATCCATGAGCACCAATTTCTCCCGGGCTGGGATTGAAGTTCCAAAGCACTTCCCATTGCGGCGTAAAATAAAATGCTAGCCCCTCCGCAGCGCCTTTAAGCGTGACCCCACGAATAACGAAAAGCAGCAATAAAGCCCAGGGCCCCAGCACCGTAATCCACACCACCTTGCCCACGGTCTTTGCGCCTTTCCAAACGCAGAAAAGGATCATGGCCCATGAAATAAGAAGTCCCACAAAAATTTGCCAACGGAAAGATCCGAGCTGCCAAGGCTGGCTCGCATCATTCGTTTGATCCAAAACTTCTCTCTCAAAGAAATGTGTGGGATCCTCCCCCCAAGCAAGGCTAAAACTGAAGCCGAAGTAATTCACACAATAAGACATGATTGCGGAATAGTAAGAACAGATAATAAAACCGACTCCAACGGCAAACCAACCAAACCACTCTAGCCGAGAATGAATCGCTGCAAATGCACCAGGTGCTGCCTGGTCCATTCGCTTACCAAGAGCAAATTCGAGCATCAATAGCGGAATCCCCGCGACGACCAGGCAGATCAGATAGGCAAACAGAAAAGCGCCACCACCAAATTCGTAACAAACGTAGGGGAACCTCCAGAGGTTGCCCAATCCAATCGCCGAACCGATGGATGCCAAGACAAAAGCGGTGCGATTGCTCCAAATGTCTCGTCCGTTCATGCCAAACGCTCCGTTCTCATCCACATTTAAAATTCAAGCCGGTCTATTGAAGTCGCTTGCCACCCTTACTGGATTCTGTCGGCGGATTCTTCATAACAAAGCGATGGTTTTCAACCAGCTTTAACAGGTCATACGAACTGATAATCCCAACCACCTCCTGTTCGTGCGTTACGACCACGTGATGAATTCTGTGGTTACGCATGATCCTCGCGGCCATCGATGCATCGTTGTACTGAGGAACGGTATAGACCTGCTTGTTCATATGAGCCGATACGGGCGAATTATCAGGATGATCGTCGAGCATGTCACTCGCGGTAATGATGCCAACAGGGCGATTCTCGGTATCAACCACCGGCATACAACTGGAACTATTCTCCCGCATAACCTCCTTCAAATGCCCGATGGTCTGGTGCGGGGTTGCGGTCATAACAGGGTGCATCATAAGGTCAGAAATTTTTGCGTTCATCAATATCCAAGTTAAAAATTGAAACGAACCCTTCGTCATTGGACGCTAGGGAGAAATTGAAGATCAAATTGTGGCGTCGGCGAATTCAGCAAGTAAGTCCATGCTGGATACAATTCCCACCAGCTGTTTTTTTTCGTCTACAACCGGCAAATGGTGAATGCGGTTGCTAAGCATTTTTTTTGTCGCACCGCGTATCGATGTTTCCATTGTGACGGTGACGAGGCATTCACTCATGAATTCCCCCACTATTTCGGTTCCAAAGTTCTGGAGTAACCTGTCAAGTAGAAATCGCTTGGTACTCAAATCCACCAGGTCAAGGTCACGAATATCCTGCTCGGTGTCACGGGTAATATCAACCAAATCGATGGTGGAAAGAATCCCCACGCATTCGCCTGCACCGTTGGTCACTGGTAATGACGAAACCTGACTGTCTCCCATTGCCAACAGGGCTGTGTGGATCGTGTCCTCCGACCGGATTGAAACCGGCTTGAGATTCGCGAAATCTTTGACCTTCAAATCGTAGACTTCATTCCCCATTTCTTACTCCTTAAACGGACAACGGTAAACTAATATGATCCAAATCGCCATTTGATCTATTTTGATTTTCTAACTCTCCAAATCGGAATCAGTAGATAAAACGCCACAGCAAAACGATGCAATCCGGACCGCCACTTTAGTTTTTTTAGAACCGCAAAAATCGTTCCGTGGCAAATAACAGCCCTCACGGACGTTTGACTGTGCGAAAAAGCACGGGGCACCGGGCCGAAATGGGCTTACCGGGCCAATTCGCTCATCGTCATCTCACGCGTCGCCCAGATATTTCAAGCACGAAAATCACTTGTATACGCTGACAACATTCGATGCAGATAACGGAATTGCACGAAGCCGCGAGCTTCGCGTTGGGGTAATCATTTGAACTAGTTACTGAAGACCACCATTCACTGCAGACCTCCTGTTACGCAGACCTGCAAACAGAAGTTCCGCGTGTGGGGCCACTAACCTCACCTAACGTACTGGAGGCGAATAATGAAAACGGGGCATCATCAGACAACGGCTGGTTCTGCGTTGCAAAGTACCCTGTCGACCGGAATACAAGAGCCAAATCAACGAATTCAAACGATGCATCGCATTCGCTTGGGCAACTTCGAAACCACCTAAACGGAAGCCGCACTTCCAAACCGAAACGGGTGCTTGGTTGCGCAATAAAAAAGCCAACCAGTTAAGAACCTGTTGGCCGAATACGCTTCACAATTGATGTTCGATGCTCGAATGGTCTGTATCTAAACCAAAGAAAAAACGATCTAACCCGAATCTCAATCCGCCGGGGGAGGATCGAATTTTGGTGCAGTTGGTTCGTCGTAATCGTCGTAATCGTAGCTGGACGTTGCGGTGTCGGTAGGCTCAGCATTAATAGCGTCCGTCACATCAATCGACTTTTGTACGTCGCTAATCGAACGCTTGAATTTGGCATAATGCTTACCGACCGTTTTGGCGACTTCCGGAAGATTCTTTCCGAAAAGCAAAACAGCGATGACCGCAATAAACAAAAGCTCAGTATAACCAACGCCAGGTAGCATGGCTAACTCCTTTGCTGTTAGGCGTTAGGGTTGATTATCAAATTCAGCATTACCTTCTTTGATCCCGTCTTTCAGTCCGCGTTGCAATTCAGACTTACTTCGTCCAATTGCTCGCGCCAGTTTAGGAATTTGGCTGGAGCCAAAAAGCAGAGCTACAATCCCTGCGATAATGATCAGTTCTGATCCGCCTGGTAATCCAAACATTGTGAGTCCTCCGAAGGTTTTCGGCTTTCGCCGGTTTGAAAATCGAAAAGACTATCAGCTCGCCAGACACATCCAGCGACCATCAACGCGCCATTTCTCAAAAATTAGAAGTAAAAATCAACTGGCTATTTTGACTCGTCATCTTTAACTTCAGAATCCGCCTCTGCTTCGCCTTCCGCCAAGCCCTCTTTCAAACCCTTTTGAAGAGCTTGCTTGCTGCGACCGATGTTAAACATCAACTTGGGAAGCTGTGACGAGCCAAAAAGAACAAGCACAATAACGACCAAAATGATCATTTCTGTTCCGCCTGGCAATCCAAACATTGCAAACAAAGACACTAAATTGCTCCAAGAAAATTTTGGGTGGGAATCAGTTCGCCCGGAAAACCCATCACAGGCATCCCATCACGACCAACTTTTCAAGAGACTATCAGGTGGAGCAAATCGTCCAACACCTTCACCGCGTCACTCTACTCATTCTATTAGTCGACATTTAATTGTCAAACCCGCGTCAACCGCGAATCCGCTAAACAAAAGGCGGAACTTAACAACTCTTACTGATTATTCCGATCAATGCGGGAAAGTTCTACGAGGACAGGGCACTACAAACAAGGTCTCCAACCTCGGAAGTTGAATATCCCATCTTGCCAGCGTTTTGGCTTTTCATTTTCGTACCAGTCACCAGTTTGATCGCTTCCAATACCTTCGCTCCACTTGCAGGTTGTCCAGATTGATCCAAAAGCATCGCCATCGCGCTGATCGCAGCGATCGGATTGATCACATTCTGACCGGTATATTTCGGTGCACTTCCCCCCATCGGTTCATACATGCTGCAGCCTCCTGGATCGGGATTAATATTTCCACCGGCCGCAACGCCCATTCCACCTTGGATCATCGCTCCAAGGTCGGTAATGATGTCCCCAAACATGTTGGTTGTGACGATCACATCATAGTATTCTGGATTCTTCACCATCCACATGCAGCAAGCATCGACATGATTGTAATCGGCTTCAACATCCGAATACTCCGATGCGACTTCCTGGAAAGTCCGCCAGACCAAATCGTGCCCGTAGGTCAAGACATTGGTCTTGGCAACAAGTGTCAATCGCTTACCTTTCGGGTTATTTCGATTTCGTGTGTATTCAAACGCCCATCGAAAGCAACGCTCGCAGCCTTTGCGGGTGTAGATGGCCGTTTGAGTCGCCACTTCGTCGGCAGTCCCCTTCTTCAGAAACCCGCCGATTCCCGCATAAAGATCTTCAGTATTTTCTCGAACCACAACGAAGTTAATGTCGTCCGGTCCCTTATCTTTCAAAGGAGTTTCGACACCGGGATAAAGTTGGACGGGCCGCAAATTGATGTATTGATCTAGCGCAAAACGCGTTTCAAGCAACAATTTTCTTTCAAGGATTCCAGGCTGCACATCTGGATGTCCAATCGCCCCCAGATAAATACAGTCATGAGCTTTTAATTCATCTAGCGATCCATCTGGGAGGATTTCGCCGGTACGCAAATACCGGTCACCACCAAAATCGAATTCATTAGTCTCGTAGGCAAAACCATCCAGCTTCGAAATCGTGTCGAGGACTTTGATGGCTTCACGGGTGACTTCAGGGCCGGTTCCATCACCGGGAATTACAGCTATTTTCATTTGGAATCAATATCGGGAATCGGTTTAAGTAAACCAAGTTGTTTGGAAATGAGACAGACTCGTTCGACAATGATTGCCGAACCAACTTTAAAATTCAAAACAACGATGCAGGCGAAATTCTCATCGAAACCGAAACTAAAATTTCGTCCGATCCGACCACGCGAGGTTGCAATGAATCCACACCCTTTCTAATAGAAAATGATCGTTTTCGATAGTAGGCGGGATCGCGATGAAGCAGGTGAAAATGTCAAATGTTAATCCATGCTGGGACCACAAACTCGTCCTTAATTTCTGCTGGCGCAGGTTTCGCTTCGTTCGGGTTAATTTGCGTGACGTCAACGGCGTCATCAATCAATTCGATTGCACCGCGATACAAATCCTCGTCATCAGCAAAAAACTGTTCGACCTGATTCCTTGCATTTTCACTGATTGACATCAGTATCAACACATACCATTTACCCAAAAAGAAATCGCACCGATTGAGCGCAACGCGGATTCGATCACAAACTCCGTCGGAAAACTTGGACGCTTCGGTTCCATACCGGTTCGCAATTTGCGCGACGTTGGCAGCCGCAGAGTGATCGCTACGCTGAAGCAACCGAGAAAAATCCGTTTCAAGTTGCTCAAACGGAAGATGCTTTGACAATACGTTTGCCGCGACCGCATTCGACCATTCGTCTTTCGACTGAGTCACCTTTGCAAGCCTTACCGTTTCATTGTCATCCAGTTTCTCTGCGAAGGAAATCAGGTGCAATGCAAGTTGATTGACGAATTGATCTTTGTGATCGAGCAAACCAAAAAGTGTCGGTTTGATTTGACCGGTATCGCGGGGCAATTCGGAACGCGATTCAATCAATCGCATCACCCAAATCAAAGTGGAAGCCGAATCGGTTTTTAAATAGGCCTCAAGGGCACTGATCGATGAACTCGATTCTAATCGGAGCAGATTATGATCGGCGAGAAGCGAATCGTTGGTTTTGTCTAGATACTTCAGGCTGCGTTTAAAAGAAAGTGCTGCGTCGGGACGCAGGTAGTTGGCGATGTTCCTGTCCGACCTACCACTCTTCCAGCCAATCAGCGCCAACAGGAAGCCAATCCCAAACGAGTTGATCGCGCCTAATTTTTTGATTGAAAAATAGCTGGTCATCGCCGATGTGACCTGATTGCATGCAACCGTTTCGTTCACCGTAAACAAACCGAAGCCAAACAAGGCCGTTGCCACTTCTGCAGAGAACCCTAAGTCAACATCATTGACGTCCGCATACCCATTCAGAATCAACTTTTCAGTAACGAGAATGCGAACCAACTCGGACGGCACGGCCGAATAAACAACATTGCTTCCCACCACAACGTCACTCTTGAAATCAGACCTTAGTTGCTTTGAATCCGTATCAATCGCAGAATCGGAATTATGAGTCAAAACCATACCCGAAACAGTACTAACCTCTTCCAATGAAAAGTGAAGTCGAACCCGACTCGCGTCTATTTCCAACCGCTCGAGTAGTGATTCGAACAACTCCGTGACCGACTCATTTGACGAATCAAGATTACCTACATAATTTTCCGGCATGACCCATTCGGTCGACTCCGATTTGAATAAATCGAAAAACTCGGCCAACCGTAATACCTCGCTCTCCAAATTCACCTTCTCGACACTTGTAATCAAAAGTTTCGGCTTCTGAAATAGACTGAATACCAATGGTTTGTTTCTTTGAAAAGTGATTGAAGTTGTTGTCGTTCGAACCCGAAATGGCGAACATTTTCGTCGGCAAAAAAACTATCGTAAACCCAAAACTATTCCCGCTCAAACATCAAGAGGCGAAAGTCAATGGCTTCGTCGCCAGGAATTTCAACAGCTTGAAGCTTCAATTCCGATTTGCCTTCTTCCAAATAGAGCATGCCCATATCCATTGCTTTGAATTCCTTGACATAGGATTCCGAGCGTTTGACTCGATCTTGCTCATGGCCAAACTGTTCTGAATCATGGGCATTTGAAATCTTGCGTCGCAGTTTGCTTTTACCACAAGTTAATTCGATGACCGTACCGACATTTTTTGCCCTGCAAGTGTAATAAAGTTCTACGCGATATCGGCCTGATTGGCCGACCTCAACATCCCATGTGATCTTGTCATTTACACTTTTCCAGTTCGTATAAAACGAACAATTTGGAAACCGATTGGAACGCGTGATGTTCCCAAATGCCTTCCCATCGCGAGCGGGAATCTGTGTTATCGAGTAGTCAGGATGTCCCAATACAAATGCGCGACGATCAACGTCGTAGCCCTTGAGGACATTTTCTCGAAAGTCATCTACGACCGATTGAAACTTTTTGACTTTTGCAACATTCTGATCCGCAATGTTCTTGCTTTGTCCGGGATCAGTGTCCATGTCAAACAACGCCCCTTGATTGTCAAATCGAAGCCGTTGTGTCCGAACGCTGACTCGGTTACGCCAATGACTGATAATCATCCGGTCGGTCGGCGTTTTACTTGCGTCAGGTTTTGCGTTTAAAAGCAACCTTGAAAGATTAATGCCATCCAATTTTTTCTTTCCCACTAGCGGAACGCCGCAAAGCGTTGCCAAAGTTGGCAAAAGATCAGTTGCAGAAGAAATCTGATTTACACGTTGGCTTTTCGAAATTTTCCCCGGCCACCGCACGAAAAGTGGAGATCGAACCCCACCTTCATCGGTTGATCCCTTTCTTCCTTTCATGCCTCCATTCCACCGCGCACCGTTGGGTCCATTGTCGCAAAAATAAACAACGATCGTATCATCCGTTAAACCCAATTCATCAAGCTTTTTTAAAATCCGACCGACATTCCAGTCAATGTTTTCGCACATCGCTAGTGCTGCTCGCGTATGGCCAACGTTTTCTTTTTTGGGATTTCGATTTCGCATCCCAAGCTCTTTGTCTTTGAACTTATCCCACCATCGATCGGGAACTTGCATGGGCGAATGTGGAGTATTGTATGGAAGATAGGCAAAAAACGGTTGCTCCTTATTGGATTCTACAAAATCAATCATACGGTCCGTAAGATCGTCGATCACAAAACCGTTTCCCTTTACGATCCTTCCATTGTGCTCCAGCATGGGATCGAAGTAATTCCCCCAATGCCCCGAGCAAAATCCGTAAAACTCGTCAAACCCACGTCCATTTGGATGAAAGGGATACTGCATCCCGTTATGCCATTTTCCGAATGCTGCCGTCTGATACCCGGCCGCCTTGAATGTGTCTGCAATGGTAACTTCATCCAAATTCATTCGTTCGCCGCCAGCCGATGTACTGTAGACACCACTCCTTGCATGATAACGACCCGTCAAAAACTCGGCCCGAGTCGGTGAACAGACCGGGCAAACGAAAAACCGATCAAATGACGCACCCTCGCGTGCCAACTGATCAATATTGGGCGTTGAAAGATTGGTGTTGCCATTGACGCTAAGATCTCCCCAGCCTTGATCGTCGGTCAAAATCACAATGACATTTGGCCGTTTAGAAATTTGTTTTGCCGTCGATGCAAACGGCTCTTCCGCCGAGGTAGACTCAAACGTCAACAGCGATAGGGTCAGCAACAAGCACGGGTTGAGGGAACAACATTTCAATGAAATCATTTCAGACTCGATCGTACATATGGGTTAAAGGACGACAATTTAAAACCTGTCTATTCTTTCGCTTCATCATACCCCTTTGGAGCGAGGTTGCATTGAACACTTCAACTCCGAAATCGTCACCATCTGAAGAGGACTCATTCGCCGACGCCTACTAAATTCGCGTGAACCACCAATAAATGCAATTTCTATTTCTAACCGAGCCGCCATCTTTACATTCCATGAGTGGGCAAGCACCATCACACCGCTCCCAACTCTTGCCATCTACTCGACTGCCGAAAACCTTCCGTTTGGGACGTTTTCTCTCGCGTTACATCGTCCTGTATCGCATCTAAATACAATGGCGCCGCCGTACAGATAATTAACAAAGATTGCATGATGACATTTTATAAAAAGAGAGGCCAGATGCTATCGCTTACCAACAGGCCCGAACGAGTGAGACGCAGCGTCTGATCTTCAAGCTCCAGCAATTTCTGCACAAGCAATCGATTCATATCTTTCTCGGCCAACTCAAAGACAGTGTATCCCGTTTCTTCACGATACGCATTAACATCAATCCCCTGAATTCGACGTAACCCGAAAATCAGTTTTTCTCGGGCCGATGCTTCGGCGTCAACCAATTCCGATTCGACTGTAGGGGATTGCCCTGATTGCACAAGCTGAAGGTACCGCGACGTGCTTCGATGATTCATTCCTCGCATCCCGTCAATATAACTTGCAGCCCCGGGACCAAAGCCGTAATAACTCTTACCCAACCAGTAATTTTCGTTATGCCGACATCGAAATCCGTAGCGGGAAAAATTCGAGACTTCATAATGGTCGAAACCGTTGTTGGTCAAAAAATCAATTCCAGTTTCATAGTAATCGGCCGCGGAGTCCTCCGATACTTCATTCAAATCACCTCGATTCCATCGATTCCAAAATTGCGTTCCCTTTTCGATCGTTAGGCTGTAGGTCGAAATATGTGTTGGGTTGATGGACAATACATCATCCAAATCGTTTTGCCAGGACTCAAGCGTTTCCCCAGGGGAACCGATGATCAAATCGATCGAGATATCAGCGACGCGTTTGCGAATGGTATCGATTGCGTCCCGCACAACCTGTGCATCATGGTCACGTTCAAGCGTTTGGAGCTTCTTAGAATTAAAGGATTGCACGCCTAAACTAAATCGATTGACACCAAGCGATGATAGCAATTCAACTTTTTCAGCCGTGATATCGTTAGGATTCGCTTCGATTGAAAATTCAATTTCAGATGCAAACAAAAATTTATTGGTCAAGATGTAGATCAATCGCTCCAGCTGATCAGCAGAAAGATGACTTGGAGTTCCCCCGCCTAGAAAAACGGTATCAACCTCTTGAGGTGCCGGCATGCCAACGTTTACAGCACTGATCTCCTTCTCGATCGCGTTTAGATAACCTTCGACCCATTCATCTCGGTTGGCGACCAAAGTAAAGTTGCAATATCCACAGCGGTGCCGGCAAAACGGAACATGAACGTAAACAGATCGGGGAATAGTCAAATCGCTGGACCAATGCGGATGGTTAATGATCAACGTTGTTAAAGAATTGATCTCATGATCGTGCTACAGAATAGCCAACGCACTTGGAGCACGGAAACCACAAAATGATTCCAATCGTTGCCGAAACAAATGAAACCGCCTGTTGATGGACTAAATGGCTTCACGAGCCAAATAAATGCAAAGCTCGCCTCTGCCGAAACAGTTTACCATTTTTGCAACGCCACTCACGCCACTCACGCCCCACTCGACTGTCGACAGTTTGTTAATGAATTGAGCTATCAAACGTGTCACGAAGACACTTCAACGCGTTCTTACCGTCCAAACGATCAACGATGACGTTCACCCGAACTTCACTCGTGTTCATAATCTGGATATTGATTCCTGCTTCCGCAAGAGCCTTGAACATTCCAATCGCAACGCCAGTATGACTTCTAAGTCCAATTCCCGAAACCGAGAGCTTAGCAATCTCTTTTCGCGACGTCACCTTTTCGCATCCTAAATCTTTGGCCACTTGTTCCGCGACCGAAACTGCTTTTTCGATTGACGTCACAGGAACGGTAAAGCCGATCACCGCTTCGTTTTCGATAGGATAACTCTGCACAATCATATCAACAAAAATCCCTTCGCTTGCGATACGATCAAAGAGTTTTGCGGCGATTCCGGGTTGATTCGGCACACCGAAAATTGCCACGCTCGATTGAGTTTCGTCCAAATTAATATCGTCAATGAAAAGCGTTTCCATTCCAACGCCTTGCAAACGCGAGACAACTTCGACTGCATCGGCACTACGCTTGTGCGTGAAGTGATCAAGGTCCAAGTCAACGGCACCCGGTGGATCGACATGCAATTCGAATCGACTGTGAACCGCCCTTAGTGCCGACAACATATCATCGCGGGAAACCAAAGCAGAGATTTTGATTTCACTGGTGGTGATCATCTCCATATTGATACCAGCGGCTACTAGCGAATCGAACATCGAATTCGCCACGCCGGTTTGCTCTGCCATTCCAGCACCCACAACCGATATTTTGGAAACGTTGTCACAGAAATCTACCGCGCCGCTTCCAAACTCTGCAATTGATTTGTTTACCGAGTCGAGCGTGGTTTCCAATTCGTCTTTCGGAACAGTAAAAGAAATATTCGCATTCCCTTTCGACCCTGCGTTTTGCACGATCATGTCGACGGTTACATGACGGTCCGCAATGTCGGAAAACAAATCATGGCTGACTCCGGGACGGTCAGGCACATTGATGACCGTGATGCGGGCTTCATCCTTTGTCACCGCCGCACCGGAAACAGCTCGACTTGAATCCTGTGTCTTATCCCAAATCAAAGAACCGGGTGTATCGCTCAGACTACTTCGAACATGGATTGGGACATCAAACTTTTTCGCAAATTCGATCGAACGACTGTGCATCACCCCTGCGCCCAAACTTGCCAGCTCCAACATCTCGTCATAGCTCACCTGTTTGGTTTTGCGGGCCTCCGGCAAAACTCGCGGATCGGTCGTAAACACGCCATCGACATCCGTGTAGATTTCACATGCATCCGCTTGCAATACCGCGGCCAATGCAACGGCGGTGGTGTCACTACCACCACGTCCCAACGTTGTGATGTTAAGGTCGTTGTCAATTCCCTGAAAACCCGCCGCAATCACGATATTTCCTTCGCTTAGCAGACGCTGCATCCGATCGGTCGTGATCGATTCGATTCGAGCCTTTGTATGCGTGCTATCCGTTTTTATTCCGATTTGACCGCCGGTTAGACTTACCGCTTTGTACCCGAGCGAATGAATGGCCATTGCCATCAGGGCAACGCTAACCTGCTCACCGGTCGACAAAAGCATGTCCATTTCACGGGCCTGCGGTCGTTCGCAAACTTCCTGCGCCAACGAAACGAGCAAGTCAGTATTCTTACCCATCGCACTGACCACCATGACAACTTGGTGGCCGTTCTGGTGAGCGCGAACTGCTTTTCGAGCAGCCGCTTTAATCTTTTCACTGTCGGCAACGCTTGTACCGCCAAATTTTTGAACAATAAGTGACATCGAAGGTTATTGAGGAATTCGTCTGATCATGCCAAGAAGGTAAATTCAGCGTTGAAGTTCGCATGCCCGGAAAAGTACGCAAATCAAAAACGCAAACTCGAGTCTACTAATTTAAAACCAAAACAGATCAACCGAAAGGGTTGAAGGAAATCGTCACACTTTTGCACGTATAAAGACGAGGGTTCAGAATATCATGAAAAAACAATCAGAACGAAAGAACCTCACTCAGTGCCGTTTATTCCATGCTGAACGAAGAAATTCCTGAACACCCATTGTTCCTCCAGCTACCGCCCACACAACCTACAGCATCCGATCCGACAAGCCGGACACATTTCCCTGGCAAGACTTGCAGATCCATGTTGGTTTGGAATACTATTATCACCACGCATCAACAGCTGGCGCGGCGAGTGAATACGCTCAGTTTTCTTCGCATCCGCTCCTACCGTCTGTCGCGTTTGGTTTTCCGCCCACTGATCCTCATCTCTGTTCTTTAGTAAGGCATCAATTGTTTGGATGGTTTCGTAAACGCAGGCTTAAAAAAATCCTCGCTCAACCGTGGCCTGAGAAATGGGATTTGCATCTAAACCGCAATGTTCGACTTTGCCAAAAGCTAAGCCAGAATGAGATACAAGCACTGCAAGACCGCACCAAGATTTTTGTTGCCGAAAAAAACTGGGAAGGCTTAGAAGGATTGGATGTTACCGTTGAAATGAAAGTTACGATCGCAGCGCAAGCGTGCATGATGTTGCTAGGCGTAGATGATTTCTATTTTGACAATGTAAAAACAATTCTAGTTTTCCCGGACACATTTCGCCGAGAGGCAAATGACGGAGTCACTTTCGGAGCTCAACACCGTTCAGGCGAGGCCTGGCTAGGTGGACCAATCGTTCTTTCCTGGCGCGACGCACTTCGAGGTTGCCGCAACGAGGACGATGGATCCAATGTTGTGATTCATGAATTCGCGCATGCACTCGACGGACTTGATGGCTTCATGGGTGGAAACATCACTTTTGATGATCAGCCTTCACACGATCAATGGGACAAGGTCGTTGATCACGGTTACCAAGAGCTGGTCGCGGCCAAAAAATCCGGTCGACGGACGCTGCTTGATCATTACGGCGCGACCAATAAGGCAGAATATTTTGCTGTTGCCACGGAAACCTTTTTTGAACAACCGGGAAAGCTACGCAAAAAGCACCACGACTTATATTCGCTTTTAGTAAAGTACTTCAAAGTCAATCCGATGAAATGGCAATAAACATGGCAACCGGTGGCCAACTTATCAATTGAGAGGAGACGACCAAAAAATACCAGCAGTTTTTGAAACGGTTCCCGCTGGCTCTCTGCAACAATGGATTGGATCTACAACCCAACGGCACCAAGCAAGGCAGGAAATATGGGGTTAAGGCTTGGCCTGCGTGGCAAAGCAAAAGTCTAACAACACAACACGACTGTTCGATCAACGGGAAGATTTGACGTCGCGATTTGAATCCAAGGACATGATGAAACTCAATAGCTTTAGCTAAGACAATGATTTTAACCATCGCTGCTAGCCCCACAGAAATCCACCGCTAGAGCAACAATTGAAACATTTCTTAGTTCTCTTTCGCAAAAAAATGCGTTTGACATGTGGATTCAAGTTTTGGGCTGAATGCCGGTAGTCGGTGTATTGCTCCCCTTCGCTCAAACTAAGAATCGTTCACAAAATGTCAAAATCAGCGTTTGGGGCCAGATTCAGCACCTCAATCGAATCGTAGATGTCGAACAGGGGCTGGCGGTGTGAGAGGAACTCACCGGTAACGCGACGCCACAACACGGCAGATCGCACAGTCGTTCCGCCGCTCTTCCGATCCTCCGATCCTCCGATCCTCCGCTCTTCCGATCCTCCGATCCGCTTCCGAGGCGTTGGCGTCAAGGAGATAGACTCTGTGGTCGAATACAACATCGAGCATGGCACGCACGCGCCTTCTCGCACTCGCTGCCGGCGATTTTGACCAGCTTACGACAGATGCCCTACGCTGGGAAATGCCCTATACCGGGAAATGCCCTACACCGGGAAATACATGTTGAGAAACAGGATCCGCAACGCGAAGAGTGAGCAATGACGCTTTTCTGACCGGTCCGAATAAGACAGTTCCGTCTTTTTTGGTGTATCACGGACTGAAAGTCCGTCGCACAAAGCTGCATCGTCAGCCGGACATCACAACCACGTCTAAAATTTCCTCAACGGATTCCCGCGTTCCTCCAACGGGAACGAAACAGCCCTCCCGCCGCGCCGATGAGAATCAAACACCGCGCAGATCATTTCAACTGTCGTCCGCCCCTGCGTCGCGTCACACAACGGAGCTCGGTTGCTTCCAATCGCACTGACCAGATCTTGCGCCGCCGTGACGTGGTGACTCACAAGATCAAAACTGACATCGTCAACATTTGACTCACCCACGCCATCTGAGGTAATCGGCTCCCAGGCATTGGGCCTGGCTGGTGAAAAAGGGTTGCCGCGCTGCAAGTATGCCACGGGATTCAAGTCCGCCTGCACCAAGATCCGCCCCTCACTGCCGACGATCTGCAAACCAAAGCCCTGGTTCTTCGTACCGTCGTTCGCAATCGAATCAAAGTACGCAATGATCCCCCGTTCCATTTCGTACCGGGCGTGAATTTCATTCCCCGCCAGTGGACCCAACGCTTCATTACCCGGTCTGACGTCGGCAGCCACGACGTCGCGACCGCCTTGCAACATTACAGCCGAACACGAACTTGGCGCGCCGGCAAAGTAGTTGATCATGTTAAAAATATGACAGCCCAAAACCCATAGATCCTCTCCGCCTCCACGTCGATCACCTTTGCCGCGACCACGAATTTCAAGAATTCGACCAATCGCCTTGCCAGCAATCAGCTTGCCGATCGTTTGCATGGCTGGGTGGTACCTATTGCGATGGGCAACAGCCAATTTTGTGCCGTGTTTTTCACAAGCGGCAATCACCGCATCCGCTTCGGCCGGAGTCCGAACAAACGGCTTCTCGCAGTAGATACCTTTCGCACCGGCCTGAGCTGCAGCGATCGCCATTTCCGCATGCTGGTCCGGATGGCGAGGACACACCGCAACAATATCAGGCCTCTGTTCCGTCAGCATTTTCCGATAGTCGGTGTACCCATTCAACGCACCCGTCTTTTCCTTTGCCTTAGCTAGACCTTTTTCATTACCATCAGCTACAGCAACGATCTGAGTCTCTGCAACCCGTTTCCAAACGGTATCCAGACCGTGACCATAGTCTCCGCGGCCAGTGTGCCCAATAACACCGACTCGAAATTTTGATTCTGTTGAACCGGCGCAGAACGCGGATGAACCCAACAAAGATGTTACAGCTACGCCACCAACAAATTCACGTCGTTGCATCCTTGACTCCTTTTGATATTGAACCGCACTCAAAGCTCAGCAATCAACCATGCGGCCAGTGCACATAGCGGCAGTTATCTACGCTACCGACGCGATGATGTCGCTAACATCGTCTGATTATATAACGCCAGCTTGGCCTTCACCACATCGAAGGTGTGCCCGAAGGGCCATTGCGTAAAACCGATGTTGCGTGACCCGGTACCGCCGGTTGGAGGACTCCATGAATATTCAGTTCAGTTCCGATGCGATTCAATTCGTCGAGGGATTGGTGGCATCTGGACAGTTTGAATCTGCAGAAGCAGCCGTGGCTGCCGGCGTGCAATTATTGCGAAGCCAGCAACAGTTGCGGGCGGAAATCCAAGAGGGAATTGATGAACTGGACGCGGGCCAGGGAATCGATGGTGAGGTGGTGTTCGCAGAGTTGCGGGAACGCGCAAAGAAGGCATTGGAGTCAGCCGATTAATGGCAAAATTGATGATCGCCCCGTCCGCCCAGCAGGATCTGTCGGACTTCTACGATTACATCCCACGCGACAAGCCCATCGCCGCCGCAAATTGGGTCGAAAAAATCGAAGAGAAGTGCAAGCTTATTGCAACCACGCCAGAGTTTGGCGAACGACGACCTGAGTACGGCCCACACATCCGCAGCTGCGTTGTTGGTCGCTACCTGATATTCTTTAGACAAATCAAGAGCGGTATCGAAGTCGCGCGAGTCGTCGATGAAGATCGCGACATCCGTTCACTCTAGGGACGCACAACTGAAGGTTTTTACGACATCAACGCAGCCGAAGCGAAGATGTTGTGAATCTAATTTAATTGTATAATGGAGTCGCCGTCAAAACCACGCCGAAGATGTCCCCGAAGGGGCCTTGCGTAAAAACCATGTTCTACGACCGGTAGCGCAGCCAATCAGGTCAAAATCGAGATAGTCATGACAACAGAAATACCAAGCGATTTGGTCCCGTTCGTTCAACGAATGGTCTCCGAAAAGAGGTTCCTGAACGAGTCCGATGTGCTGGCGGAAGGATTGCGTTTGTTACAAGCGAGGGAAACGCTCCACGCTGAAGCACGAAAGGGATTCGATCAATTGGATGCCGGAAAAGGTGTTCCAGCCGAAACTGTCTACCAACGTGCGGAAGAGCGAATTCGCGAAATTGAAAATGGCAAAGGCTAATGGTAATGGTAAACGTTACCTACGCACCGGAGGCGGACGACGATTTATTCGGCATTGTTGAATATATCGCGAGGGACAAGCCGGAGGCGGCACGTAATTGGTTGCGCAAGATTCGGGAGACGTGCGAAGCAATTGCGAACCAGCCTAACATGGGCGAATTGCGACCAAAATTTGGTGTACCAGGTGCCCGGTCAATCAGCGTTGGAGACTACGTGATTTTCTTCCGCGCGACCGAAGGGGGCATCGAGGTGTCTCGCGTCATTCACGGCAATCGTGACATGCGAAACATCTAGGTCGCACAACGGAAGGTTTTTACGACACCGTTGCAACCAAAGCGAAGGTGGATTGAATTCGGATTGATTGTACAATGGTAGCGAAGTCAGTACCACATCGAAGGTGTGCCCGCAGGGCCTTAGCGTAAAAACTATGTTGTAGGTCGCGGACCATACGAGAAAGTGTTAATTCAATGAATGTACCAATCGAGTTACCAGATCATCTGAAGCAATTCGTAGATCAAGGAACCAAAGAGGGCGGATACGCAAATCCGAGTGAATTCATTGTCGCGCTGGTAGCAGCTGCCAACGAAAAGCAAGGCGAGATTGAACAAGCTCTAATGGCAGGCATATCGAGCGGCGAGGCTGAACCGTGGACGGATGCAGAGTGGCAGGCAATTAGAGAACGCGTCGTTTCAAAAAGCGTCAAATAATTGTCGAATCGGAAACCAATTACTCGACGGCCCAAGGCCATCGAGGATGTCGAATTGCACGCAATGTACATTGCGGACGGCAGTATTGATGCCGCGCTGCGATTTCTTGAAAGAGCCGAACAAACAATCAAGGGCTTGGCATTGTTCCCCGAAAGTGTCTCTCCGTTTGTCACAAGTGTGCCCGATCTTGCGGGCGTGCGGACGAAGCTGGTGAAGGATTTCCGCAACCATGTCGTGTTCTACATCGAAAGAGAGGATGCGATCGAGGTCGTTCGAGTCTTGCGTGGCGGCCAGGACATGGACGTCGAAATCACAAAGAACTAGCGACCGACAACGGAAGGTTTTTACGACACCCGTCCTCAACGAATCGAACGATGTCTGAATTACGTGAAATTGTACCAAGGCCAAGGCCCGTTGCCAAAGAGCCAAGGTGTGCCCGAAGGGCCTCAGCGTAAAAACCATGTTGTCGGTCAGACCGCGCTGGATGGCAGCAGTTTTGACGCGGCCAACAAGGAGGCACGCTGAACGCCATTCAGGCCGACCAACGGACGTGATGATTGGATCATTTCAATCGCTGTGTCAGGGGTGTCAGCGTCGCCATGTGCCAGAAGAAAAAGTGCGGCCACCAGTCCGGTTCGACCGTGACCCTGTGCACAGTGAATGTACAGGGGCGTTTCGGCAGTTGCAATTTGAGAGGCCAGATCAGCCAACGATTCTGGTGGTAGCACGGAAGCGTCCAGCATTGGTGCAGCGACATAGTTGGACACAGATCGCAGTGCTGAAGGTTCGGGGAATTCGGAAGTGAGGTCAACGACGGTTTGCGTGCCAGCAGGAAGTTCGGCCGCAAGGAGGCGACGACCAATAAGAACGCCGTCAACCAGTGTGTTGTGTGCGGGTTCCCGGGATAACAGACGAATGATGTGCCATACGCCCCACAGGTAGAGCAAGTACGGAAGCAGAATCGCAACCGAAGCAAACGCCATTGAGCCATCGGGGCGTTTCCCAAAGACGCGATGACCGAAGGTTAGGTAAGCGAGGCCAATGACGCCGAAGCTGATCGCGGGCCACGCAAGCAGCAGGAACCAGCCGCCGGACGCGAATGCGTAGAAGGCGAGAAGGCGAGAAGAAGTGACAGCGCTGAAAATAGGACGCCGTATTTCATTCACTCTCTGACCGACAACGGAAGGTTTTTACGACACCGCCGCTTTCAACGCGAAGATGTCCTCAATCAGATTTGATTGTATAATGAGAGCGAGGCCAGCACCACATCGAAGGTGTACCCGAAGGGCCCTGCGTAAAAACCATGTTAGACGACCGTCGCGTCGTGTTTGAGTATCCATCCGAGTGAGCAAAATGGACATCCAATTACCACAAGATCAACGGTCGGCCATTGAGGCATTGGTCAGTAACGGCAGGTTTGGTTCGATTCAAGAGGCCGTATCCGAAGGGGTGCGTCTGTTGGTATCGAATGAGAAGCTGCGCGAAGCAGTACAGGTCGGAATTGACCAAGCCGATAATGGAGAGTTGCACGATCACGACACAGTGTTCGCACAATTGAAGGCAATGGCAGCAGAAGCAACCAACGGATGACGAAACCCCTCTATTCGACAGCCGCACGTCGAGATTTGATTGACATTCTGCAATTCATTTCGCGAGATAAGCCAGACGCAGCTGTGTCTTGGGTTGAAAAGATTGAAGCGAAGTGTTTGCTTTTGGCGTCGCAACCGGAAATGGGTGAATTACGTCCGCTCTTGGGAAGCGATGTGCGTTGGAACTTCATAGGACGTTACGTCACCTTCCATCGTAAACATGGCGACACCGTAGAAATCCTACGAGTCATCCCGGGGGATCGTAACATCACCAAACTCTGAGGTCGTCTAACGTTTTTCTGGCAGCCAAAGTGTCTGAAAGTATGGGAACCGAACGATGGTTCGACACTTTGGCGATCGCCATTTTTTTAAAATTATTTCTTCGCTGATATTTTCGTGCTTTTTGGGGTCGACCTCAAGCTAAATTCGGCTGACTTTCTGCATTTTCTTGCGATGTAAGCAGCAGCGTACGGAACGATAAGATTCTATCCAACGCGTTTTGTGGTTTTGGGTTAATTTGAAACGACTTGGGGAAGTCGTTATTGCTTTTTGCTTCGCAGCAGCTGGATCCGTTTCGGAATCTCCCTCTGCAGCATGGCAAAGAACTCGGCTTGCTGAAAGCGAGTTCTTTGCGGCGGCGTGAGCCAGCTCATCTCCTTTCGCCAAGCATCCAACGGAGGAATCTCAAGCGTGATCCAATCAGCGCGAACTTGCTTGGCAATAATTCCGGTAAAAAACACCGGTCGATCACCATTGCAAATTTCCAATGTCACTTTAACCTGCGGAATAG
>CAJQQR010000084.1 GCA_905480545.1 uncultured Pirellulaceae bacterium | reverse complement strand
ATTGACCCACTAGGACTCGAACCTAGAATGACGGAATCAAAATCCGCTGTGTTACCATTACACCATGGGTCAATGAATCATTTGCTAAATTGTTTTGTCAAACCCGCTTTGATGCAATAGGTCTTTTCAAAATTCTCTGATTAGCGAAGGAGACATTGTATCCGAAACGAGGAATACTTGCGACTTCGGTTCGTGTTTTTTTTCAAAAATCAGTCAGTTTCCGCGGACGCAATTTAATTTCCTCAACGAGGCCCGCTCTGCCGGCCTTGCAGCGAAGGTGAAGAGACCTTCTTGACCGCCGGTGGACTCTGGAGTCGCAATTGATTCCGATAATCCGACTGCGGATAAGACTGACTCAACTGATTCTGCAATCTTGCTGCTGCCCGGTCATTGACAACCAATGCCAACCGCTGAAATGCCTTGAGCACCTCTGGATTCAAATTATCGACTCGTGCTCCAAGCCGCTGCACACCTGGTCCATTGGTTTCCGATGTTTCCGAGATCTTGCCAATGAACTTCGACGTTTCACTAAAGTTGATGTCGGCGGTTTTCCCCACCAACGAATGTAGTGTTTTGGCCAGAATTTTAACGCCAACGTTATCAACTCTTACGAAAACATCCAAACGGTCGGTCACTATCGGCGTGCCGTCCTTTGAGTTTCCAAACCCGCTTTGCAAAACCAGAACACAACTGCCTGTTAACTGGTTGTTGAACAACGGTCCTTTGTACGAGCCTTGCCCGTAAAACACATGCAGATTTTTTGTGCCGTAGAGCAATTCAATCGTGCTATCGGTTCCCGCTCCATCAGATGCCTTGACGGTGTAATCTTTGATTCTCGCCGCGTCGACCTGGGTAATCCCCATCACCTTCCAAATTCCAACAACAACCTCCGGATACCGAATCAGAAAGTTGTGTAGATCGGAGTCGCAATGATACGTGCTGACTGGCAAGCGGCGATAGATACTGGTGTTGTTTAACACTGACAGGACCTTATTCCGCGCGTCTTGATTCATTTTATTCAGCGGAATGACACTCGTTGCCGCTTGCTTGGACGCCCGCGAAGAACTTGCTCTCGAAAAATCCTCGCCACTCACTGGAGCAGCCCCAACCGCTATCGCCAATAATGCATAGCCCAACAGCATGACGCAATGACTGCGACGTTTTAATGTACGAGGAAGAAAGTAATGAAGTCCAAGCATTAACGTTGCTTTCCGAGTCCCCCCAAATTGAACGTTGCATCGTTCTTCAACCGAAACAACGTCGGCCCAATCAATTCAGGCTCTCATGAATTATTCGGATTTTGCGGTGCACCAAATCTACTTTTAATCTAGAAAGTTGCTGGCCACCATTGAATTTAGCTCAGGTTCACAATTCCATGACGCGCAAAACGCTAGCAATCCAGAATCGAACTTGCCTGCCTGGCTCAGTTTGGCTATTGATCTGAGATCTGGAACCAAACGATGCTGCACACGAAATCAAACCTTCTGCAATTAATACTGCTGATACCACTCAGCCTGTCTGGCTGCCAGTCCGTCACCCAAAACGACTTACCCGATCGAACCCGCCCTTCAAACAATCGCGAATGGGCACCGCAATTTTCGCAACTCCCGATCGCCGAATTCGAGGGCAACCGCGTTACAGTCAGCAATGTCCGAAACAACAATTACATTACGGAGAATGATTTCATCCTCGATTACGAGGATCGAGTCTTTGATCTAGCAAAGATTCGCGGCGTCGATTTTTTGGTGTGCCCATTTCAAAACGCTGAATACCTCGCCCACACGATGTTAAGTTTCGAATTCGAGGTCGAAGACCCTGACGGAAACCCGCGTAGTGAATTCGTGTCGGTTTCCTCAGAGATTCGAACGGAGAAAGGCGAAGAGTATTCACCGATTCTGGGAATCACAAATCAGTTTGAGTTAACCTACGTTGTCGCCGATGAGAAAGACCTGATCCGGCTCCGAACTCGTCACCGCAATGCCGAAGTCTACATCTACCCGACAATCGCCGACGCGGAGAAGTCGAAAGAACTGTTCGTCAACGTGATGAAGCGAATCAACCAATTGGCAGTCAAGCCGGAGTTCTACCACACAGTGCTGAATAACTGCACCACGAGCATCGTCAAACATGTGAATGAAGTCAGTCCGAATCGCGTTCCGTACAACTATTCCGTTTTGCTTCCTGGCCTGTCCGCCAAATACGCATACGATCTTGGACTGCTTGACCGGACCATTTCATTTCCCGAGCTGAAAAAACGGTGCAATGTAACGGAGTTGTCCGAACAATTTTATGATTCCGACCAGTACTCCAATCGACTGCGGGGGCGGTAAAACAAAACCCTCTGTCACTTGCCGATCACTTGATTCACAAACATTTCTTTAAAAAAATTCACCAAGACATGATTACCCGGCCGCTCATCGAAGTTTGTGTCGATTCCCTTGAAAGCTCAGTGATCGCCATTAATTTTGGCGCGGATCGGCTCGAATTAAATTCGGCGATTGCAGTGGGTGGATTGACGCCCTCCATCAAGCTTTTGTCGCAGGTAAAAAAGGTCACCTCCAAACCGGTCATTTGCATGATCCGAAGCCGGATTGGAAATTTTTCATATTCCAGCGCTGAATTCGAGCAAATGCTGGATGATGCTTCAAATTTATTAAACGCCGGTGCCGACGGATTAGCATTTGGTTTTGTCCAACTTGATGGCCAAATCGAGAAACGACAAACCGAGAAATTCGTAGAATTATGCAGAGACAAGGAAGCGGTTTTTCACAGAGCCATTGATTGCACATACGATATTGCAATTGCATTAAAGCAACTGATCGATCTAGGCATTAGCCGCGTGCTCACCAGTGGCGGTGCAGCAACAGCCGAAAGAGGCCTTGAAATGATCAAGATGATGATGTCGATAGCACAAGACCGCATCGAAATCCTTCCCGGCTCTGGCATTAACGACAACAACGCCGTTTCCATCATCAACAACACCGGATGCAACCAAGTCCATGGGACGTTTAGTCGCATTGAAACGCCCGACGCCGTTTTTGTGCCTCCCATCAATTTCAACGAAGTCGTTGGCTTAAAACCGAACGACCGTATTGTGACGTGTGGAGAATCGATACAACAATTGATTACGCAATTCACAACGAAAACCGACTAAATCTCCTTAACAGAAAATTGCTAATCTGTTGAACTCAATGAGCTCCCGTAAGCAGTGCTCCAATATCAATTTACGTTTCGATTGTTACCTTACCTTTCCAAATAGCACCAACGTGCAATGCGGCATTTATGAAACGTGTTGAAATCCCGTTTCGTTTCCCCCCTCGAGAGTCTTTTCTGTGGACGTTCTTATCATTCGTATTTTGATTTTTACTACATTTATCCTGTCAAATTGCTACGCTTCAACCATCGCAGCACAAGCCACCGATCAGGCGAATTCCTCGGCCGAGCCGACGGTTAATACAGAAGGGCTTTCAGTTATCGCGGCAAAATCTGCCTGTCGTATTTTCATTGGAACCGAGTCAGGAACTTGCTTCTTTATTTCACGAACCCGAAATAACAAACAGCAAACGGTGCTGGTTACCGCTGCACATTTATTCGAAAAAACCAAGGAGAAGAATGCAACGCTGGTCTTTCGAGAAAGCACCGGCCGGCGAGAAATGACAATTCCAATTCAAAACAGCTCCAACATGCCGCTGTGGAAGAAACACTCCCGGTATGACATTGCCGGACTCGCGGTCGACTTACCCGACTCGGATCTGGTCAATATTTTTACGCTGGAACAACTTGCTGATCAAAAACTCTTCGATTCGGAGACCATCACTGTTGGACAAGCTTGTCAAATTCCAAGCTTTCCGGCAAAACTCGAATCGACATCGCTTGGCTATCCGATTCTTCGTTCTGGCTCGATTGCAAGCTATCCACTAGCTCCTGTCGTTAGTCAACCGACGTTTATGATCGATGTCAGCGCGTTTGGTGGCGACAGCGGCGCACCGGTGCTTGTGGCGATCGCGGATCGAATAAACGGCATACCGGCAAAAACCGGCACCGCGAATCAATTCGATTCAAAGCCAACGCTTATCGTCGCCGGCTTAGTATTCGCAAAACAGCGACAAACCCACAAAACTGTAACCCCATACGAAGAACGCATCCGACACACACCGATGGGAATTTCAATTGCCGTCAATTCTGTCTTGATTCACCAAACCCTTGATATGATTCCGTAACCAACCCTGTAACAGAATCCACTAACAGGCGAAGTTGGCTAAAAGCGATTGCGAAACTTAACGAATCAGTGATTCAAAATCGTTTTCTGAAAGAACCTTTACACCAAGCTTTTCGGCTTTGGCAAGCTTACTTCCCGCCTTCTCTCCGGCCACCAAATAGTCGGTCTTGGAAGAAATACTTGACGATGCCTTGCCGCCATGCTGCTTAATCAACTGCTGAATTTCGTTGCGAGTAAACCTTGATAATGTTCCAGTGACGACGAAACTCTTTCCCGCAAGGGAATCACCAAGCTGTTGGGTCTCTTGCAAGGATTCCATGCTTACCCCTAGCTCGGAAAGTTCGTTGATCAGCTTCAGCCCAGCATCACTTCGAACAAATTCGAAAACGCTTACTGCAATGATTTCGCCCACCTCATCGATCGAATTCAAAGTTTCGAGATTAGCCGCTTGCAGCTGTTTCATCGAACCAAAATAACCAGCCAGAATGTTCGAAACGGTTTTCCCAACATGACGGATGGAAAGCCCATTTAACAAACGTGCCAGACCACGCGACTTGCTTTCGTCGATTGCAATCAAAAGTTTTACTGCGGACTTCTTCCCCATCCGCTCCAGCGCTGTCAACTGCTCTTCAGTGATTCGATACAGATCTCCGAACGATTCCAAAAGACCCGCAACCACCAATTGTTCTACAACTTTGTCGCCAAGTCCTTCGATATCCATTGCATCACGCGTCGCGTAATACTTGATCTGCTCGATCAGCTTTTTTTCGCAACGCGGATTAGGGCAACGAATGTAGACACCGTCGGGATCTTTGACCAATGCAGTGTCGCAGACCGGGCAAACGGTCGGGAATGGAAACGGTTTGGCCAACGGTTTTCGCTTATGCTTTTCGACGCGCACAATATGGGGGATGATCTTCCCAGCTTTTTCAACGACGACGGTATCGGAAACTCGAATATCTAACCGCTCGATCTCTTCAGCGTTATGAAGACTCGCTCGGCTAACCGTTGTCCCCGCCAACTGCACCGGCTCAAGCTCTGCCACCGGCGTGACGGCGCCGGTTTTACCAATCTGGACGGCGATATCGTTGACGGTCGTGATCGCCTCGTACTTTTCCCATTTGTAGGCAACCACCCAACGTGGACTTTTGGACCGAGCCCCCAATTCGTCACGTTGGGCGAAACGATTCACTTTCAAGACAATACCGTCAATTTCGAAATCAAGCTCCGGAATCTTTTCGATCAGTTTGTCACAATGGTCGACCGCGTCCTTAAAGTTAGAAAAGCACTCGACATACGGCGTCGGATTCAGTCCGAATTCCCCCAACTCGGCCAAGAAATCCATGTGATTGCTTGAAGCCATACCTTCGCACATGCCAACACCATGACAGAACATCCGCAAGTTCCGTTGGGAACATAATTTGGGGTCTAACAATCGGATACTTCCAGCCGCAACATTTCTGGTATTTGCGTATGCCGCCTCCCCTTTCGCAGCTTGTCGTTCATTGAGTGTAACGAGATCTGCATTGTTCATGTACACTTCACCACGAACTTCGAAAATCTTTGGCGGGTTTGGAGTCGAGAGCTTGAGCGGAACGTCCTGCAGCGTACGAATGTTGTGGGTAATGTCGTCGCCCACCGTTCCGTTGCCTCGAGTCAAGGCTCGAGAGAGAACGCCATTTTCATAAATCACCGATGCCGCAACACCGTCGATTTTCAGCTCGACAATCCACTCAATGGCTTCACCTTCCAAAAGTTCGCCGACGCGATCCCCGAATTTATTGAGCTCGTCAATGCTGTAGGTGTTCTCGATCGATAGCATCGGAACGCGATGTTCAAATTGCTCAAGATGATCAACAGGTTGCTCGCCAACCCGTTGGGTCGGGCTTTCGCTCGTAACCAAATGGGGATACTGATTTTCAAGCGACTTTAGCTCGTCCATCAAGCGATCGTACTGGAGGTCAGTGATCTCGGGTGTGGCCGCAACATAATAGAGCTGATCGTGATGTCGAATTTTTTGCCGAAGCTTCTCCAATTCCATTTCAATTTCGGATGCCATCAAGGCCTTTCATTCATTTTTGTCATCAATTGCCTTGCAGCGTCCAAACTCAATCCGGCTCCGCCGCAATTTCACCCTGCCGCCATTCCAGAAAAAAGAATGCCTAAAACGCCACAAGGATGCCCCAAATATTCCGCTTTATTGTTACCGTTTTGACCACAAAGAAAACCCACTCTCCGCAGGGCGCAAAAGGGACTGATGGTTGAATGATTCGCCAAGCGTCCCAGTTATCAATCCGCTGGAAATGCACACAAAATGGCAGACTGCATGTCTTCTTGACCCAATCAACATCATGGGTTGATTGCAAAACAATTAGCGGCCCCTTAAAACAGTTTGAAGAATAATTAATCAGCAGTTAACGCGAATCTCCATCAAATTGCCAATGAAATCTTCCTACCACCTAGTCGCCACCCTCGTCATTGGTTATTGCACAACGATCTTGACAGGCGAAGTACATGGACAAAATGCTAACGCGAAAAAATACAATGTGCTGTTCATCATCTCCGATGATCTGACTGCAACGGCACTCTCATGCTACGGAAACTCGGTTTGCCATACACCGAGTATTGACGCGATCGCGGCGAATGGAACGCGTTTCACTCGAGCCTATTGCCAGGGAACCTATTGCGGTCCTTCGCGGGCTTCGTTTATGTCCGGATATTACCCGCACGCAACTGGTGCCCTTGGCTACAAAAATCCGCGTCC
>CAJQQR010000083.1 GCA_905480545.1 uncultured Pirellulaceae bacterium | reverse complement strand
TTTCGTCGAACGATGAAGCGGGCAATCGAGGAATCGATGGATGCTGGAGCAAAGGGTATCAAGATTCAATTGGCGGGACGTCTTGGTGGTGCCGAGATGGCTCGTCGTGAGAAGCAAATAGCTGGTTCTATTCCGTTGAGTACACTTCGGGCTAAAATCGACTACGGGTTTGTCGAAGCAATGACCCCTCAAGGTCATATCGGCATTCAGGTTTGGATAAACAAAGGCATGTACGACGGAGTCCAAGAAGATGGCGCTGATGCCGAAGAGGGTAAAGCACCGAAAAGTCCAAAGAGGTCGTATAAAAGGTAACGCGAGTCGCGGAAACAAAGTTGTTTTTGGTGACTTCGGCCTTATGTCGCTTGAGCCCGGTTGGCTCAAAGCACAGACGATTGAAGCAGGACGAATCGCAGCCCAACAATATGTTCGTGGCGGCGGCGGTCGACTTTATATTAGAGTATTTCCTCACAGATCAATTACCTCCACTCCCCTGGAAACAAGGATGGGTAAAGGTAAAGGTGAACCGGAATTCTGGGTAGCCACGATCAAGCCGGGAACCGTTCTTTATGAATTGGGAAATGTAACTGAACAGCAGGCAAAAATTTGCTTTGCTCGTTTGGCACATAAGATGCCGTTTAAAGTCAAAATGGTGAAGAAGCGGACAATGGAATAACCGTTGTTGGTTTTTAGTACAATAGTATTTGCGTTTTTTGCAAAACAGAGTAGTGGAACAAATGGACGCCAAAGAATTACGTGAGATGAGCGACGACCAGTTGGTGGCGACGTTGAAAGATACGAGTCATCAGTTGTTTCGTTTGACGATTCAATCGCAAACCGAGCGATTAGACGCACCTACCGAGCTGCGACGTAATCGTCGGTTAATTGCTCGGATCAAGACTGTTCAGAATGAACGCCGGACTGCGAAAGCAAGCGAAGCCACAGTTTAAGTTGTTGGAAAAGATTAATGCCAAAACGAGTTGCAATCGGAATTGTTAAAAGCGACAAGATGTCAAAGACACGCGTCGTTGAGATTCCTCGGAAAGTTCGACACCCAAAGTACGGAAAGTACATGCGGGCCCGGACGGTTTGTTACGTTCATGATGAAGAGAACACTTCGGGCGAAGGTGACACTGTCGAAATCGTTGAATCGAAACCAACGTCCAAGACAAAGCGTTGGGAGTTAGTAAAGGTAGTTGAGAAGAGTCGAGCAGTCGACGTAACAAAACTACGTGCGGCTCAAAAGGCTGAAGCTGAGAAGGCTGCAGAAGCGGAAAAATCAGCCGCGGCTGAGAGTGACGCGACAGCAGACGGCAAACCTTCTGCTGATGCAGAGTAGTTTGTAGTTGAAGTAGTTTGTAGTTGAAGAAGACGTGCAAAGACCACTAAATTAGGGTTGATGCGAGTGACTTAGTAGCAGTTAACAAAGCTAAGGTCCGTTTCTGACAAATCTTGTCAGTCGCGTATGAAACAAACAGAAGCGAAATGATCCAAACAGAATCAAGATTAAGCGTTGCAGACAACACTGGTGCAAAAGAAATAATGTGCATCAAGGTTTTAGGCGGTTCCCGTCGGCGATATGCCGGTTTGGGTGACGTTATTATTTGCAGTGTAAAAAGCGTGATCCCCGGTAGTGAGATCAAGAAGAAATCGATTGTGCGTGCGGTCATCGTTCGCGTTAAACAATCGACGCGTCGAAAAGACGGAAGTTACATCAAATTCGATAGCAACGCAGCGGTTATTGTTGACAATGATCGCAATCCTCGAGGTACACGTATCTTCGGTGCGGTAGCACGGGAGTTACGCGATAGCAACTTCATGAAGATCGTTAGCCTTGCTAACGAAGTGATTTGATATTTTTTTTGTGAAGATTAATGATTCCAAGACTTAAAGAAAAATACGACAACGAAATCCGGGCTGCTTTGACAGAGAAGTTTGGCTTTGAGAATCCGCATCAGGTTCCCAAGATCGAAAAGATCATTGTGAACATGGGTGTTGGCAGTGCTGTCGGCGAGAAGAAACATTTGGAAGACGCAGTAAACGCTTTGACCTTGATTGCCGGACAAAAGCCGGTTGTGACCAAGGCACGAAAGTCGATTGCGAACTTCCGTTTAAGAGAAGGCCAGGGCATCGGGTGCAAAGTAACTCTACGCCGTGCACGAATGTATGAATTCCTTGATCGTTTGGTCAGTATCGCTCTACCTCGTGTTCGTGACTTTCGTGGTATCAGCCGCACGGCGTTTGATGGCCAGGGAAATTACAGCCTGGGTTTAACGGAATACAACATTTTCCCGGAATTGAACCCGGACAAATTCACCAGAATTCAGGGAATGAATATCTGCATCGTTACAAGTGCCGAATCGAATGACGTCGGTTTGGAATTATTGACCGGATTCGGTATGCCCTTTCGGGCAGCTGATATGGTTGAAGCAAGCTAAAAATTCATACCGTTTTATCGGACTAACTTTAAAGGTTTTCAGTGGCACGTAAATCAAAAATTGCCAAGGCTTTAAGAGAGCCAAAGTACCAGAGTCGCCTAGAAAGGCGCTGTAAATTGTGTGGTCGTCCAAAGGCCGTTTACCGAAAGTTCGGGATTTGTCGTATTTGCTTCCGCAAAATGGCAGATCAAGGCTTGATTCCTGGTGTTAGAAAAGCTAGTTGGTAAAGGAAACTGGAACCATGTTAACTGACCCTATTGCAGATATGCTAACTCGAATTCGTAACGCCATCATGGTGGAGCGACAAACGGTTGATATGTCGGTGTCGAAACTAAAGCGAGGAGTTGCTGAAGTTTTAAAGCGTGAAGGATTCATTTGGGACTGGGAAGAGATCAACGATGACGAAGCTCCGGTTGGACAGCTTCGGTTGGAGTTGAAGTATGGAAACACGGGCGAGAAAGTGATTCGACATATTAAGCGAGTCAGCAAGCCTGGACGACGAGTTTACTCGAAGTCGAAGGATCTACGACCTGTTCTAAACGGACTTGGAATTCAAATCATCAGCACAAGCTCTGGTGTTGTGAGCGATCGTGAAGCTCGACAACAGGGTATCGGTGGCGAAGTGTTGGCTGAAATCTGGTAAGCTGACTCTCCGAAATTGATGAACAAACCAATAGAAGCTGTATATAGTACAGTTTGAGCCGTGCAGTTCGAAGATTGCATGGAAAAAAAACTGAGTATTCGCTCAGGATTTACAGGTTGATTTGGTGTTTTGAAAAACACCGTAGCAACGGAAGAACAAATGTCGCGAGTTGGAAACAAGGTAATACCCGTTTTGGATGGCGTGAAGATCGCCCTCGCAAAAGGGGAGCTTACAGTCGAAGGGCCCAAGGGTAAATTGGGGATTAAGCTGCGTCCGGAAGTAGACGTTAGTATCGATGAGGACAGTAAGTCGGTGTCGGTTTCGCGGAAAAATGACTCACGAGACTCGCGTGCCTTTCACGGATTAACTCGGGCTTTGATAAACAACATGATCGTTGGCGTCAAAGACGGCTACGAGAAGAAACTGGAAGTTGTTGGTGTCGGCTACGTGGTTTCGATCCAAGGCAAGACGTTGTCGATGCGAGTCGGTTACGCCAACGAGATCAAGAAGGAAATTCCGGCGGAGCTTACCGTGACCTGCCCTGATCAGACGCATATCGTCGTTCAAGGGTGCGACAAGCAGAAAGTTGGTCAGTTTGCCGCAGAAGTTCGTGCATCGCGTAAACCAGAGCCGTACAAAGGCAAGGGCGTTCGTTACCAAGGCGAGCACATTAAGTTGAAGCCTGGTAAAGCAGCATCGTAACGGCAAATTCCACCTCCTGACCAAATAAGTGCCCGATCTCGGAACGGCGAATTCAACAGGTAAGAACCAATGGTAAAACCAAGTAAAGTAAAAAATCAGAAGCGATGGAGACGGCGGAATCATGTTCGCGCAGCTCTGACACCTGACTCTGAGCGTCCTCGTCTGAGCGTTCATCGAACGAACAAACACATTTATTGCCAGATCATCGACGATGAAGCGGGCAAGACTCTTGCCTCGGCAAGCACCAAAGACAAATCGGTTTCCGTCGAGTACGGTGGAAATTGTGAAGCAGCGAAAGCTGTTGGAAAAGCAATTGCTGAACGAGCAAGTACAGCTGGAATCAAAAAAGTTAAGTTCGATCGCGGGCACTTCAAGTACCACGGACGAATCGCGGATTTTGCTGATGCGGCCCGCGAAGGTGGACTCGAGTTTTAGATCGACGGAGATTAATTAAGTGGCTAACGAATCAGGATTACAAGAAAAGACCGTCAAGATCAAACGCTGTGCGGCGGTTGTGAAAGGTGGACGTCGTTTTAGTTTCGCTGCGATGGTTGTCGTCGGCGACGGAAATGGACAAGTTGGATGGGGCTATGGCAAGGCCAACGAAGTTCCCCCGAGTGTCGAAAAAGCAAATAAACAAGCGTCTCGATCGCTGGTTCGGATTCCGTTACTTGACGGCTCGATCCCACATCAAGTTAAGGGACGTTTTGGAGCGGCAAAAGTCGTATTACTTCCTGCCGGTCCCGGTACCGGTGTGATTGCGGGTGCAGCGGTTCGGGCCGTTTGCGAAGCAGCTGGAATCACAAACATCTTGACGAAAAGTTTCGGGTCAAACAATCCGGTTAGCTTGGTCAAGGCAACCATCGAAGCGTTGCAACAGCTTCGTACTCAACAAGATATTGAAACCCTCCGCGGAGTATCCTTGTCATGAACATCCATGATGTGAATGAAGGTATTGTCAAATACAAAAAGCGTAAACGCATTGGTCGTGGTCCGGGTTCGGGTCATGGTAAAACGGCCGCTCGTGGTCATAATGGTCAGCGTTCTCGATCGGGTGCATCTCAACTGGTTGTGTTCGAGGGTGGTCGAATGCCCTTGGTACGACGGGTTCCCAAGCGTGGTTTCAACAACCGTTTTGCCGTCACGGTCGTGTCGGTAAACGTTGGTGATCTGGAATCGGTATTCGATTCGGGAGCGGAAGTCACACCAGAATCGCTCAAGGCAAACAATCTTGCAAAACAAAATTATGATGTTTTGAAGATTCTTGGCGATGGCGAACTTACTAAAGGATTAACGGTTTCTGCCCATCGATTTAGTGCATCTGCACGTGAAAAAATTGAAAAAGCAGGCGGGAAAGTCATCGAACTTCCCGGCAAGAAACCAGTCGTAAAGAATAAGCAAAAGCCTAAGGGCTAAGTTTGCTGTTGATTGGAATTACGCTTGAAAGGGAGGTTCGCTAGAATTAGCCGGTGTTTCATTGGTTCCAATTTGGCGAACATTTCAAATGCTTGAAAAAATTCGTGTAGTATTTACGATCCCAGAGCTTCGCAACAAGATTTTGCTTACGCTCTTCTTGCTGGCGGTTTACCGCATCGGATATTGGGTTCCGCTTCCTGTAATTGATCAGGAAAAGGTTGCCGCAATATCGAGTGAAGGCACATTCGGGGATATCTTGAGCAAGGTCGCTGTGCTTAGTGCAAGTCAATTGCAGCAGGCCACGATCTTTGGACTAGGAATTATGCCGTACATTTCGGCCTCCATCATTTTTCAACTTCTTGGCACCGTTTGGAAGCCGCTGGAAGAACTGAGAAAGGAGGGTGAAGCTGGGCGCAAAAAGATCAACGAGTACACTCGGTACGTGACCGTAGTTCTTTGTTTACTCCAAAGCACAGCGTATGTCTGGCTCTATGTGATGGCCCAAGGACTGGTGGGTGTTGAGTTCCGGAGTAATGCCGGCGACCCAAGCAGTATGTATTGGAGCTGGCAAGTCACATGCGTGATGATTATGACATGCGGTACTGTGTTCTTAATGTGGCTCGGTGAGCAAATTGATGAGTACGGTATTGGAAACGGTATTAGCTTGTTGATCATGGCTGGTATCGTGGCACAAATGCCTGGTGCACTTTCTCTTTTGTTCTCCAATGCTGAATTTGGATTAACCGGATTTGGCTCTGTCGGAATCGAAGTGTTCCTCGTCCTCGCGATTCTTTTTGTTGCGGTCGTCTTGGGTGTAGTCTTCATAACTTTGGGGCAACGCCGAATTCCGACCCAAAGTGCCAAGCACGTTCGAGGTCGTCGTGTTTATGGTGGGACGCGTCAATACTTGCCTTTGAAAATCAATCAGGCGGGTGTAATGCCGATCATTTTCGCAAGTAGCTTGCTATTGATCCCTACTTTCGCATTTCGGGCTCTGGGTGGTTATTTCAAGAATTCAGTTTTCCTTGAATCGCTGTCAGAGATGTTCGGTTCGGGACAATCATTGGTTTACAACTTGTGTTATGTGGCCATGATATATTTCTTCTGCTACTTCTGGACAGCAATCACCTTCAATCCGAAGGAAATGTCAGAAAACCTGAAGGAAAGTGGAACCTTTATCCCAGGGTACCGCCCGGGCAAAACCACTGCCGATTACTTGGAAAAAGTGATGGTTCGGATTACCTATGTAGGTGCTGGATTCCTGGCTTTGGTCGCAATTGTTCCAACAATTGTATCGACTTCCTTAAATGTGAACCCGATGGTTGCCAATTTCTATGGTGGTACTGGGTTATTGATTGCTGTGAGTGTAGCGTTCGATCTGGTTCAGAAAATCGATAGCCATTTGGTCATGCGAAATTACCGTGGGCTTTTGGAATAGCTTGGCAGAACCGTCTGCTCGGAGGGACTGTGATTTGCAAATCACGGTCCCAAACCAAAACCTGCGTTCTGTTCGTAAAACTCCCATTGATGTAGTCCCCGAGGCTCGAATGTTGATTGTGTTTATGGGGCCGCCTGGTTCCGGAAAAGGAACACAATCGGGGCTCCTGCTTGAAAAGCTGAATTTAACAGCGCTTTCTACGGGCGAGATGCTTCGCGCCGCGAAATGCTCCGGCTCCGAATTCGGCGAGATGAT
>CAJQQR010000082.1 GCA_905480545.1 uncultured Pirellulaceae bacterium | reverse complement strand
GCAAAGGTGATCGACGTTTCGGGTGCCACTGGTCTAATCGAGAGTAATGTGCTGCAGAAAAAGTGAGCATGAGAAAGCCCCGGCGTATCCCGCAAAGCAAATAGCTTATCGCTTAAACTCAAACACGGCGTCGTAACCTATCGGGCCAAAGCAGGTTCTATTGTTTCGAACGTTGCTGATTTGCTTGAAGCCATTCCATCTTCGAATCTGACTTGTGCGTTGGACTTGCATCGGCGCCTTAACGCGGTGACTGCTTGATTTGCTCGGCCAATTTATAGAGTTTATCGCGTGTTTCATTCGACAATGGATCGTTATGTCCACCGCCTTCCACCGTGATGAACGTCTTCCTCGCGTCGTCGGTTCTCGCACTATCGAACAACTTTATTCCAAACCGAAACGGAACAACACGGTCATCTGTGCCGTGACATTGCAGCAGCGGACCGGCGTAGTTCTTGATTCGATCATCCGAAGGAAAACGGTTCCGCATAATCAATCGCACAGGTAACCAGAAAAAACGCGAGGCACCTACGTCGACCATGGATGAAAACGTATTCTGTAAAAACAGTCCGCCAATCGGATTCTTCTCTGCTATGGCGCAGGCGACGCCGCCACCAAGACTGCGACCGAATACCAGAATATTTTCTGCCTTGAACCCAACATCAATGAGAAATTGATAGGCCGCTTGGCCGTCACGAATCAAACCGTCTTCGTAAGGACTTCCCTCGCTGTCGCCATAACCACGGTAATCGTACGACAAGACAGCCATTTTCAGGGAATCGCCTAACGATGGGACCCATTGCTCATGGCGTCCAATCCATTCACCATTCCCGTGGCAAAAAAGGACAACACCCTCTGAATTTTCAGGGTTGTAAAACATCCCACGTAAGACAAGCCCGTCAGTGGTCTTAAACGAAACCAACGACAGACCCGAAATGTTTGATGTAAGCTCGAATCCACCCGCACCTCTATTCGGATAGACCAATCGCGATTCAAACAGCGACACCAGGACCGCAACTAACAAATAGGGAATTAAGAAAATGAAGAGCAAGCGACGTCCCCGTTGTTTCCAAGTGCGTTTACTCATTGGTTTGACCTTGCATGGCAATCGAATGGCGGAGGTTTTGAGATCACTTCGCAGCACTAGCGGTCCATCGGTGCCATGCTTCACGTATGGTCCTCCGTGGGTGCCATGCTTACGCACGCGAAAGACAAGACACCCACAAAAAAATGAGTCAACGGAGCTTGGACTTACCATAGCTTGAATAGGATTGGCAAATCCCTGTGGCTGCCATCAATACACCGTTGCTATTCCTCTGGAAAAACGCGTTTCTCCTTTGCCGAAAACCAGGTGCGAGACGCACTTCTGCATTTAACTAGATACTCACAGACGGTTCGTTTTCAAAACTGGGCGTTTCGACCTCATTGGAAATCGTTGCTGTTTTCAGTTTGATCGTTACCGTCCAGGTGCCGGCGTCGTTGGGCTGAATCCACCAATGCGGTTGGACGATCACGTTCTGGTGTACCAACTCGAAACCGGCTTCTGATTGGCTAACCGTTTCGATTGGGAACGTCCAGAAACTGGTCGGACGATTCATATCAAACCCTATATCGATCCCCTGCCACTGATCGGTTAGCCCAAACCCTTGCAGTTCATGTAGATCAAGGTTCTCACCTAGATGGCCAAGGTTGCCACGGTCATCGGTGTAGAAGAAGCGACCATCAGCGTTGGACGGCATGCCCGCGAAATTAAACTCAGTGGAAAAATGGAAAGTCGATTCTGGCGGGAGGCCTTCGACAAGGTATGAAATCTCCAATGTGTCACTGCCTGACTCCAAGGTGACACCCTTTGTGATTTTCATCGGTACGCCCCAGGCATTTCCCTCCCGCGACATCAAAACCTGAACGCGATCTTCTTTACGGCGAATGACCGCGTCGTAATTGCCAGACGCAAAGTCGCCCCGTTCTAAACTCTCACCGGACACGATTTGATCAAGCTCGACGTCATTATCATGAAAGTGATCGATTAAGCTGACTCGCCGAGCGGTGTCATATTGCAATTTCTTTTCCAAACCCTCTTGTTTGAAAACGACCCGATCGTGGATGCTCGCCGTCTCGTCGTCCGAAGCGGTTTCGCCCCCTTTGACCTTTTCGTGGTAAGCCTCGGGTTTTCGATTGACAGTCGCGAGCAGATTATGTTCAGGGGATCTGAGATCCCAACCATAAATCTGACCACCATTTGCAGGCGTGATCCATGCCGATAATTGATCATTGGCAAGGCGGACTTCTCGTCGACCGTCAAAGTTGTAATCGTCGACCGTCGCTTCGACCCATTGATCCGGACGACCATTTGCCTTCTCAATGATATTTTCAGCCGCAATTAAATGCTTGAAGATGGCGTTCCGGAGATGAGGCAAATACACACCACCGAAGGCACCATGCCAGTAGGCGCAATTGCATTGGCCTTGATAGAGCTGATGACGTGCTTGCTCAATCAATTCAGAATCACGATTTTCCTGTTCGGCTTGAGAAAGCAACGAACTTACATACATCATTCGAGCATACATATCGTTGGTTTCTGGGTATCGGATCTTGAAGTTCCGCCAGAAACCACCGCTAAGGAATTGCTTGGCCTTTTCGAATTCCTCGTCGTTCTCGAAATGATGCTTGACATCAGCGAGCTGCAACTGCTTTTCAACCGGGAGTGCCCATTCGGTCATTTCACGGTAACTGCAATCCGGAAGATAGATTTTTCCGGCCGGAGCGTTCGTCTCAATGCAATCACTCAGCGTGGATGTGTGAATCCATTGGCGATGCTCGGTCAACAAACCAAACATTTCGCGAAGCCAGCCTTTTTCATAGACATGAACTTTGGTATTCGGCCATGTGCCAAACTTCTCACCATCATCTCCGAAGACCGCAATCGCGCCGGGTTGGTCTTCGGAAAGATCACGCAGAAAATCAATCGTTTCGGCGGCGGGCCGAAACGGAATCAAGTAACGGAGCTTTTCACTTCCTGGAAAGATCGTCAGCAATCGGCCTTCGTCTTCGGTCAAGTAAAATCCGTTGAGCGAATCTTTATCCATGCCCGCATTGGCAAAGTGATAATCGTCGAGAACGGTATACTTGATATCTGCCGCGGCAATATCCGACGTCAAGTTTTGCTCCCAAACTCGCTCCGGCATCCACATTCCGTTGACCGGTGTGTTGAATCGATCCTCCAGCCATTTTGAGTAGCTGGTGATTTGACCGATTCGGTCTCTCGATGGAATCATTGTCAAAATCGGTTCATAGTACGGTCCGCCAATGATTTCTACGCGGCCCGCAGCAACCAAATCCGCCACGCGATCAAGGTACTCGCTGTGATTCGCATCCAGCCAATTCATCAACGGCCCGCTCGTATGGAGCGAAAGCTTTAAATGCTCGTACTCCTCAAACACGTCGAGAAACGGTAGATAGCTATCTTGATAAGCCTGCTCAATTACAAAATCAAAATTGCCAACAGGCTGATGATTGTGAATAACAAAACAGATGCGAACGAAAGGATTCATAATTGGAGCCGGAAATGGAGAATTTTCATGTACGAATTCATCCTGAGACATAATGGGCACTCCTGCCAACAGCATTGAGATCGTCAAACTGTGGCGTTTTGATAAAAGATTCCGACTAGATAATTCTGAAAGTTAACGGAATGACTGTCGATCACGCAGCTTATTCCGGTGACATCAGATTTCAATTCAAATGACATCTGGACTGTTTCGCAACGAATCAGCCGCATGTTCAGGAGCAACCGGATTAATCCAACAACCGGTGCCCCACTCATACCCCGCAGGATTCGCCAAACGCGGAAAAATCTCCACGTGCCATTGATAGTATTCATCTGCCGAAATGTCAAATGGAGCAATGTGCAGCAACATGTTATAGGCAGCGTTGGGCAACCTGTTTTCCAGCTTGATCACAAGTTTCCGGATAAATTTCCCCAACTCGGAAACTTCGTCGTCCGTGAGTCGAAAAAAATCATTGCCGCCGCTTTTTTGCGTGACAGTTGTCAGATACCCAAACCGACTGGCGTAGGGGCAGAACGCGATAAAGTTATCGGTTTGTTCGATAACTCGCGATCCATCGCTGACTTCGAAATCAGCAATAGCCGAAATGACGTCAACTTGATTCGCCTCAAAATACTGCTTGGCGCGGTCGACTCTTCGCAAGACTTTTTCAGTTGTAATTGAAGTGCAGAGGATTTGGCTGTGCAGGTGCTCGATCGACGCCCCCGCATCGGGCCGACAATTTTTGAACAACATGGCATGACTTAACTTTGAGTCATTCGCAAAAAGCGCAATTCGATCGCGATAGGCCTTAAACGCTGCGTCAATTTCTTCATCCGAAAGTTGCGAAAACGAAGTTTTGTGCTCCGGCGATTCTACAATAATCTCATGATGCCCAAGAAAATCGCCTTTTCGATACGGACCGACGTTCGTCTGATGATTCACTCCACCGTTTTCATGAACCGCAGGATACTTGTTTGAAAAAACACGAGTTAGCCAGCGACCGTCTTTTTCGCAAGCTTGGTAAGCCGCAATCTCCTTCGGTGTTTTCGCTTCGTTACCGTAACAAAAGGGACAATCAACGCGTTTGGATTTCACGATATCTGCGTAAGTGTCCGCTTGCTCGAAATCGTTTGGACGACCAGCACGGTTTTCAGCAATAATCACCCATTGCCCGTTTACGGGGTCCCAACGAAAGTCAGCCATATTTTTCTCACCATTATGAATTCCTCAGTATCGGTGATTTTGCAGGGAATTCAACGGTTAGCACCCACGATCTCAGGGCTTCGCAGTTGGATCGTGGCAAAATACGACTGTCACATCAACTTTAACCGCTCACAAAGCACGACAAATTTGGTTAAGATCATCAAATTCAATTTGCAATTTCAAAACGACGTTTTTCAGAAGTTTAAATGCCAAAAGACTTTCTCGCCGGAGCTAAAGACCATTATGACGTTGTTGTTATCGGCAGCGGTTTGGGTGGATTAACGGCGGCTAATATTCTCGCTCGTGAAGGCCGATCTGTTTTGCTGCTAGAGCAGCACTACAAGTTGGGGGGAATGGCGACCTGGTTCAAACGTCCGGGAGGAAACATTTTTGATATCTCACTGCATGGATTCCCGCATGGAATGTTGAAAAGTTGCAGGAGATATTGGTCGCAAGAGATCGCTGATTCGATCATACAATTAGAAGGCGTTCGATTCGACAATCCGATGTTTTCATTGACGACATCGTTCAATCGGGTCGACTTCACCGAACTGTTGACAACAAAGTTTGGAATCGCTCAGCAAAAGGTCGACGAGTTTTTTACTACGGCTCGGAGTATGAACTTTTATGATGACCAAGCGATGACGACGGGCGAACTCTTTGAAAAATACTTTCCGGGCCGCGAGGATGTTGTGCGTCTTTTGATGGAACCGATTACGTATGCAAATGGTTCGACGCTCGAAGACCCCGCAATCACTTACGGAATCGTTTTTTCAAACTTCATGTCCAAGGGTGTTTACACTTTTTCTGGCGGCACAGACAAGCTGGTGAAGTGCATGGAAAAAGAAATGATCGCCAACGGCGTTGATATTCGAATTAATTGCAATGTCGAAAAGATCACCATCGCCAATTCCAAGATTAAATCCGTGACAGCGAATGGACGCGAGATCTCAACAGATTGCGTTGTATCGAACGCGAACCTCCGCGCCACAATTTTCAATCTCATTGGCGAAGAGCATTTCGATGCAGGTTTTGTGTCGGAGGCCAAAGAGGTCAGACTGAATAACTCCAGTACTCAAGTTTATATGGCGCTCAATGAGGATGACCATGTCGATCGAAGCACCGGCGATTTACTGTTTTCCTCAACCGCCGGCCGTTTCAAAACCGACTTGCTTCTCAGTCGCGATATCACCAGTCGAACTTTTTCGTTTTATTATCCAGACACTCGCCCCAACAAGCACGATCGGACCATGATCGTTTCCAGCACGAACGCCAATTACGCGGATTGGACGGGCATGAGCAAAGAAGATTACGACGCAAGCAAGGCCGATTTGGTGGAGACAACTTTGGATGCGTTGGAAAAATACCTCCCCAATGCACGCCAACGCGTCGAGCATGCCGAAGCAGCGACGCCGGTCACCTTTGAGCATTACACCAAACACATCGAAGGTGCCAGTTTTGGAACCAAGTTCGAAGGACTGGCGGTCAGTCGGGCTTTGCCTGAACAAATCACCGGTCTGTATCATGCCGGTAGTTGTGGCATCATCATGTCGGGTTGGCTGGGCACAATTAACTACGGAGTCATTGTGGCCAACGATGTAGAAAACATGCTCCACAAACAAGCAACATCGTCAGTCTAAGCCATTGGTGAAGAGCAATTAGCCAACTGAAATGCGTCGAGACTTCGAGGCTTTGACTTTCCTTCGACGGATGGGTCGCTCGTAAAGTATCGCATTGCCCCGTTTTCCAGTTTGACGGATCGCCCCAGTTTCACGCAAACAATATGTGATTTTCTGCACATCAGACCGATTTTCTGACATGCATTCAGCCAATTCCGAGGTATCGAATTTTTTCGGAATTTCCTCAAATGGCAACCACTGAAAAAGATCCGTTGCCTTCGTCATTGTGACACTGTCCACGATATCGACCAGTTCTAAATCCTCCACCTGAAAATCATTCTCGCG
>CAJQQR010000081.1 GCA_905480545.1 uncultured Pirellulaceae bacterium | reverse complement strand
GTTCGCGAAACTTCATTCTTTATGATGGTGGCAGTTGAACCTTGAGTAATGCCAATGGCAACTAGCTTGTTATCGTGGCAGGTGTTCCCCTGAATCACTACTTTGGATTGCCCTCGCACGCCAATTCCGGCCAGTTCATTTTGGGCACATTCATTTCCGATAATTATCGGAAATGCCCCGTCGCAACCGATACCAGCCATTTTGTTTTTTCTGCAGACGTTATTTCTTAGTGTTGGACTCGCTTCGTTGCGGCAGCCGATGCCGGCCATATCATTTTCGAGACACTCGTTGTCCTCAACGATACAATCCGTCCCTTTCATGCGAATACCAATTCCTGCTCGGCGATTTTGATAGCACTGATTACCTCGAATGATGGGCTTCGATCCTTCTCTACAGCCAATCCCAGCCCGGACGTTTTTAAAGCACCAGTTGTCTAGGATCATCGGATATGCACTCCGGCAGCCGATTCCGGCTCGCAGATTTTCGCTGCAGCGGTTTCTCCGGACAATTGGCTCAGCTCCTTCTGCTACACCGATTCCGCTGCCCATATTTCTATAGACAATATTGTTGTTAATGTTGGGGGCGGTTTTGGCAGCAACCTTGCCCATTACTGCTATGCCGACATCACCATTATGATGAACAATGCAATTCGTTACGGTGCAGCTCACTCCTTGAATACTGATAGCCGGTGTGGTTCCTTCGGCTTGAACGGATCCTTGATCATCTCTCAGCAGTTCGCCGTGCGAGTCAAAGTGCTTGTTCCACTCCGCATCGTCATAGAAACCAACGTTTCTTATTGTGAATCCGTCCAAGGTCGCTCCTGGAGCCATCATCACTCCAGCGGACTTTCCATTTTTTCCGCCACCATCGAGAGTAACCATTTCGGCTCGCTTAAGCCCCTCTGTCCCCCTACTGTCGTTGCCCAGGCTGCGAAGGCTGATCTTGGGTTTAAGGCGAATTCGTTCATGATATAGACCGGGCGAAACAATGATTGTATCGCCGGGTGCCGAAGCATCGATGGCAGCCTGAATCGATTTATGTTCTTGCGGCACTCGCAATGTTTCAGCAACGAGAATTTGCTCCGTCATAAAAAGAAGCAGGCAGGTTAAAGCTATTTTCGTCATAAGTGTAATTCGTTTCTTTGGGCCATTTGAAGAACAAGGACGTTCCCGAATCCCGATTGGAACCATCTTGCATGGTGTCGAGACATCTCCAATCAATGCGGGTGGCTGTTGATCACAAAATAGAGCCGAAAAAATCGGTTTAGATCATCCATCGAACAAACAAGCCATTCACTTCCTAATCTCATTCATTGTCGCCGTCATCACCATCTGTTGCAACTTTAAGATCAGAGGGGCATTGATCCTCGGGTATACCCGCCCCCATTATGATACCAAGATCCGCGTTTTCTCATGCGATTGAGAAACAATGACAGAGGAACAAAACGGTCAATGTGATGACGCTTTCGTTCTAGAAGATTTTCGATCCAATGGAAGATCGTGATTTAGATCGGTTTCGTTCGTAGATTTGCCGTTGATTGGCCACAACCATCGTTCAATTAAACCAGGCTTCGTATTCGAATGCCGGCCCGCGATCGAGGCACCGGATGAGCGAAAGTAAAAGCATCGTACCATGATTCAGGCTTCACAATTTTCGCACCATGATCGCATCACGCAAAGATGATCGAATACCCGTTTTGATTTGCAATCATTTCGATTGAGAGAAGCCAAATTATAGTTGACTCAGATCGTTTCAATCATGAATACCGAGAACCGGCAATGAAACCTAAAGCGGGTCCAATTCAGCAAAGCAAATCTACTGAAATAATCAAAGCTATCGAATTTCTTTTTCGCGAGAGCTTTTCCCAGAGACGTCGTTTTTTGGTTCGGTTGGCGCCGTGTTGGCGGCCCGGTATTTCGACCATTCAGCAAACTCATCAGACTTCACGAAGTTCTTGTAACTCGGGATTTCGTTAAGATCGCGGAAATTAACTTTAAACTTTTTGTCGATCGTTTTCAAAAGCCGCAATGTCTCTTCGTGCTTTTTGTCGGTCAAGGAAAAGCTTACCAAATTCCAGTAACCGTTAAGTAAATTGTCATCCGCATTGATTGCGTCTGTGATTAATTTACGACCACTTTTTTCGTTGCCTTTCTTAAGTTCCATTCGTCCCTTGAGAACCATCAGATAGGGATCGCCGCCGACTCGTGCCGACACCGTGTCGATAGCATCAATTGCTTCGTCATACTTTTTCTGCGAGGCAAACGCATCGATCGCCAACATTTCCATAAACACATCGTCTGGATTCGCTTTCCTTATCTGCTCGACCACCGTTTCAAAGGCGGCTGATCTCTTGTACGTGTTCAAAGTCAAGGTTTGAATCGCCTTGTCAGCACGGACTTCCGGAGGGAGTTTTAGTAGTAGGCTTCTGGCCCGTTCGGGTTTTTCCTCCGACAGTGCTTTGGTCAAGTCCTTGATGACGGAAACGTTATCTGCAATTTGTTTGTCAATTCCAGCCAAGTCCACTTTTGAATCTTCGTCCTTTTCTGCCAATCCTGTGATCAAGTTTCGACGAATCGACTGCGAAAGTGTTTCACCGGTAAGATAGACATAGATGTCCGACGCGATGACGTTTTTGGTTTTCGTTTTTGCAAGCTGATACTCGTGATAATTTACACCACGGCCGCCGGGAAGAATCATGCGGAAAATCGCAACGATAGTGCTGCTCGACTTTTTCAATTCCAAAAATTCATACGACCCACCGTTGTTGACCGTTGCGATGATTTGAGCACCCAAGGAATTACTGCTTTTGACTTCTGTTAGAAAATCCGCCTTGAACTGGTCAATCACTTTTCCGTTCAGAGATTTCGTCGCCCGAACTGCAATCGTTGGCCATGAAACCAATTCATTGAATGCCGTTAAATCCTTTGACACGATCGCAATATTGACCGCTTGGGTAAACGTTTGTGGGGTGTGAGGCTTTATTTCATCGGCTTTATCGAGTGGTTCGATAGCTGGCGACAGGCTTTTTGTTGTCGCTTTCTTCGCGTCTTTATCCTGCGACTCACTGATCGCTTTTCTCGTCCGTAACTTCTGTTGTAATTCCTGTGATAACCGAGACTGGGCAAAGGAAATCGTTGGCAATAAAGCAATCAGAAAAAGCGTAGTAACTCGTAGCATGAATAAATGAATCGAAGGTCGCATTGTCGTATTCCCATAAAGGTTCCTCCAATACTATCGGCACAGGACTTTCGGAGAATCCAGAAAAATCAGAACAACCGTTTTAATCCAGCGTTTTGTACCGCATTTCAGGGGGCGTTGCGTTGATTTGATTGTTGGAATCCGTTTGCTAACATGACTTTTCGATCATTGACAAGAGTTTTCTCGCGGTGACATTGAGCGGCAATTCTGAAAGCTCGTTTCGCGTGACCTGTTTGAATCCTTGCTTTCCTGCGTCTGGGAATTTCGCTTTAATCCAATAGCAATCAAGTCGTATCTTGTGGTGGGTCACTGCGTGGTTGATGGTCATTAAAATCTTGGGATGCGATTTCAGCTGGATTCCAAGTTCAGCTTCAAGATGATTTTGCAGCCGTTCGTTGGGGGGGCTCTTTTCTGCAGTTTCCGCCACTTCGCTCACATTAAACCGAGCAAAATCCCAAAGTCCTGCCCACCATTCGCCTTGCTTTCGCTGACGCACCCAGACCTGCCCCCGATTTTCTATGAAAAACAATGCGTCATGCCGTCGGACAAATTTTCGCCTCTTGGACTTGATGGGAAGCTTATCAGCCATATCCAGTTGATTTGCCGCACAATTTTTTATCACCGGGCAACATTGGCATAAAGGTTTTTTGGGTTTGCAAATCTCGCTTCCCAGTTCCATAAGCGACTGATTGAAAGCCCCACATTTTTTCGTGGGCAACAAATCCTCAGCGAACTGCCATAGCAACGATTCTGAGCCTCGTGATCGGGGATCATCATGCAATGCAAGCAATCGTGCGTGTAACCGGTAGGTATTGCCTTCCAGTATCGGTAATTTTTGATCGCCGGCGATCGAAAGGATTGCACCGGCCGAATACCGTCCGACGCCAGGCAACGAAAGCACCGATTCGAAATCATCTGGAAAAATACCGCCAAAATCATCGCGGACTTTTTGGGCCGCTGCGTGCAAATTCCTTGCGCGACGGTAATAGCCCAGCCCTTCCCACATCGATAAAACTGTTTGTTCGTCCGCGTTAGCAAGCTCAATAATGGTGGGAAACTTGTTGATAAAACGATTGAAATAGTCGACTACCGTGGCGACTTGAGTTTGCTGCAGCATGATTTCACTGAGCCAAACTTTGTATGGAATCGGATCATCACGCCACGGCAATCTTCGTTGATTGCTTTCATACCATTTCAAAATGGCTTTCCGGAATTTTTTAAACCAATCCGCAGATGGGTATTCGTTTAGCAGGTGTGCATTGGAGCGAATCGAAGCTGGGGCGGTTCCTTGGGACGAAGCGACCTTTGTGATAGGTTTTTTAGACTTCGGCTGGGTTGCGTTCTTTCGTTTGCTCAGGCTCATTATCTAGCGTCAGGTTCGGCTTAAAGTATGTGATCGTAGTCAAAAATGCGGAATTCGTCTGTTCATTTGTCGACCCATCGGACAGCGTCACATGGGTTGGTCTTTAATCCGCCAACGTAGCACCAAGCACCAAATGATTGGGTAGCCGGCCACCGTCGACCATGAATCGTGAGTCTGAACGCCGTCAATCTGATGCAATCCTCCAAAAGCAGGACACACGAGATCATGGGGGAGATTCCCGACAGAGAAAACCAGATTCGGTGACAACATCAAATTTGTGCTCGATTATTGCCGAAGTTTTGGGGGCATTTTCGACGAATATTCCATGAGTGGCGGTAATGCAATCGTTCGCACAGATTAAACTTATACTTTCCAACACGCCAAGGCAATTTCGCGCCAGCAGACTGTGCTGGTATGAATTTCGCTTAATTAATACATGACAAAAGACCCCTATCGTCGAATTTTTCCACTGAACTTGACCGCGTTTGAGCGGTTCATGCAGACTGACGATCGCGCGGAGTACCCGATGACATTTGTCATTGAGATGGACTTTGCTGGGATTTTGAAACGGCCTGAATTTGAGGATGCCGTTAGACAAACGCTTGAACGCCATCCGCTTTTCATCTCACGCGTTGAGATCGGAAAGCGTGGGATACCGGTTTGGATATTGGATCGAAACCTTGAACCGACGATCTCTTTTGGGAGCAAAGAAGACCCAATTGAATGTCCGACGGGAGAGACGTTCGACAACGACAAAGAAGCAGGTGTCCGAATCTATGTCCGCCAAGGTGACGAAAAAGTTCGCGTCACCTTCTATTTCGACCACAAAGCGACCGACGGTGTCGCGGCGCATACGTTTTGTGGCGAGGTCTTCGCGTTTTACGCAAATGCGGTTGAAGGAAAAGAAGTCGCACAGGTTTTGGATCTAAACCCCGTTTTGCTCAAGACTCGTCAGAAACGACAGTTGTTCTACGGTGGTATTACTTTAAAAAATGAACGCAATTGGAAGGCGTGGATATCAGCAATTAAGCTGACCGGATTTAGCAGTCAGATTCTTGCGTCACGTCACAAGCGAGGCGATTCGCAAATCATTCCACGATTTGGTGTTCTGACTCGATCGTTAGACGCACAAGAGCATAAACTGCTGCGTGACGCCGCGATCCAGAAGGGGATTACGGTCAACGATATTGTGATCACCGAGTTGATCTTGACGATGATCGCATGGAATAAGCGACTTAATAAATTGAACGGTCGAAAAATCAAAATCCTCATGCCCAGCAATTTACGCCGGCGTGGTGATGATGAGATGCCAAACGCAAATATGACGACCTACAACTTTATCACTCGAAAACCCAAGCAGTGTTTAGATCGTTTTGAAATGATCAAAGGCATTCGGGATGACACCAACAATATCAAGAATAATGCAACGGGTGCCGAGTTTCTTGAGATTCTTGCAAAAGGATTCACGTACAGTTGGTTGATCCCATTTCTGGTCTCCAGTCGCTCCACCCTTTGCACGTCGGTCATCAGCAATGTGGGTGATCCTACCCGAAGGTACACGGCGCGAATCCCACGAAAGAAGGGGGATCTGATTTGCGGCAATTTGACACTCGAACAGGTGGGGGGATCACCGCCATTACGACCAAACACTCGGTCTGGTTGGGCGATCACAACCTATCGCCGGAAGTTTACCGTCAGTGTCCGATGCGATCCGTATCTATATGACGAAAAAGATACTTCAGAATTGCTAGATATTTTCTTCGCTGGTCTTCGTGCTTGGATTTCACCGGAGAAGTAGTGATAATCGACGCTTTCGAGTTTTGAAAGTGGTTGTGTGCTGTGTCAGGCGACGTTCGACAATACAAAAAGCAGAGTGATGCATTGTGGATGAATCACGTGACCTGCGGTACGGCCGCTAAAAAATTACGAGCAATCCCCGCTGATTCGATTGACTGCGTGGTCACAAGTCCGCCTTATTTTCAGCAGCGAGACTACGGCGAAAAATCGCAGATCGGAAATGAAAAGACGCCGCTCGAATATGTCGATTCAATTGTAAAAATATTCGCCGAGGTGCAACGCGTTCTTAAACCCAGTGGCACGTGCTGGTTGAACCTCGGAGACAAATACCGCCGCGGAAATTTGATGGGAATGCCGTGGCGTGTCGCGTTGGAATTGATGGATCATCAATGGTTGCTGCGAAACGAAATTGTCTGGCATAAACCCAACGCGATGCCGTCATCGGCGAAGTCCCGTCTGACGGTTGATCATGAAACGATATTTTTTTTGGTAAAGTCCGCCGATTACTTTTACGATGCTGATGCGATCCGAGAACCGCACGTTACATTTTCTGATCAAAGTAAAATGAAAGGTGGCCGGAGCCATTTTGGCAAACGAGGCGGTACGCCAGAAAAAGGAAAAAACAGCGGCAGCTCAAACATGCATGATGCGCGGTGGGATCAGGCGTTTCACCCCCAAGGGCGAAACAAACGAACCGTTTGGTCGATTCCGCTTTCGAAGTTTCGTGACGCACATTTTGCCGTTTTTCCGCCTGCTCTGGTTGAAACTTGCATCAAAGCAGGTTGTCCGAAAGATGGCGTCGTGCTTGACCCTTTTTGCGGTAGCGGAACAACGTTGCTTGTCGCAAAATCCCTAAACCGGAATTACGCCGGGATCGATTGTTCAAAGGAATACTGCAAGATGTCGCGAAGACGATTGAAGGAAGCGGATCAAACAACGCAATTGTAGCTACCGTCGCCAGACAGTGGATCTAACGCCTAGGTATTCATTAAAATTTTCATGCTCTGGTAAGCGTCGCTACAAGTCGTCCCATGCTGTTTCAAGTGTCGCTACGGATCAGTGGGGAGGAAACGTTGCCCCAAGATTTCACCCGAGTGAATCGATGTCGCGACCAAAGCCCCGCTGCAGCCGATCGATTCGAATCGCGTGAGATCGTTTTGGTTTTTGATTCCGCCTCCAGCGAACAGGTCGATCGACGCCAGATCGAGTTCCGCTTTTTCGATCAAGTTGGGTAACGACGTTTGGTCAGTACCGACATCCGCCAAATCGATCATGATGAACCTGTGAATTCCAAAACCCACGATTCTGGTGATCAGGGAGTCGATAGGCTGGTCCGCAACCGATTGATTACCAATCAATTGACCGTTCCGAAAATCGCAGCTGAATACAATACGAGATGCGTCAAATTTTTCAGTAGCCAGTTCCAGTTGTTCCATCGAAGACAGAGATTCACTTCCAAAAATCGCTGACCAATGTTCCGATTGAGAAAGATGATTCTCAAGAGAAAGTAGTGCTGCTGCCGTTTTTAGTCCGACATCCAATAGCCAGTGCGTTGGCAAGCAAAGCAATTCGTTTAACAAAGAATAATTTACGCGACCCTGCTCGATCGCATCCAAATCGGCGATATAAAAGTACGTGGGCTCGAATTCGGAGATGATTTGATTACAGAGGGCAATAACCGAACGCGTATCAAACCTTGAATTTTTGATTGATCGGTAGTCATTTCGTATTCCAGCAATTGCATGAACCGGAACTCCGTTTTTGATATCGACAACAGGAATGACTTGCACGCGGGATGTTCTTTAAAATGAGGCTGGAAGTTGATTCGCGAATTTGTAAAATCATGCCGAGATCAAACAGCGACGAATACGGGCGTCTGTTAAACCCTTTCACGGAGTTAATTTACCGATTCGATCGCGGTTTTGCTTCGCTTACTTTATCCCCTTTCTGCATTGAATCAATCGTGAGAAAATGCTGAATTGAACCCAAGGAGAAGAAATGTCCGAAAATTTCCGCGACACCCTAGAAGCATTTGAAAACACGTTTCCCGATCGAGATTACTTGATCGAAATCAATTGCCCCGAATTTACATCGGTTTGCCCTAAAACGGGGCAACCCGATTTTGGTACATTAACGTTTTCATATGTGCCAGACAAAAGCGTCGTCGAGCTAAAAAGCTTGAAGATGTACTTGCAGTTGTTTCGTAACGAAGGCATCTTTTATGAAAACGTATCGAATCGAATCCTCGACGACTTTGTCGCCGTGATTCAGCCCAAACAGGTGACTTTGTTGGCCTCCTTTAGTGCTCGCGGTGGCATCACCAGCGACATCACTTGCTCCTACCAAAAAGACGCATAAATCATGGACGTCAAAGTTTTTCCAACCAAGCTTGAAATGGGTGCGGCGGCGGCAAAGGTCGGCGCCGAGGTGATCCGCGATCGGCTGGCATCATCGGGTGAAGCGAATATCATCCTTGCGACCGGTGCTTCGCAATTCGAGATGCTTGCCGCGTTGCTCGCAGAACCTAGTATTGATTGGGGGAAAGTAAATTGCTTTCACCTTGATGAGTATGTTGGAATTTCGATTGAACACCCAGCAAGTTTTAGACGTTATTTAAAAGAACGTTTCGTTGATCAACTTTCGACGCCTCCAAAGAGCTTTCATTTTATTGACGGAGAATCAGATGCCTCGGCGGAATGTGATCGTTTGGGCAAATTGATTGCAGGCGTTTCGATCGATGTTGCGTTTGTTGGAATCGGTGAAAACGGACATCTTGCATTCAATGATCCACCGGCCGATTTTGAAACGGAAGTTCCTTATTTGGTCGTTCAATTAGATGACGAATGTCGGCAACAGCAATTCGGTGAAGGCTGGTTCGGATCTTTTGACTCGGTGCCCGAAACGGCAATCAGCATGTCGGTCAAACAGATTCTTAAATCGCAGCATATCGTTTGCACGGTGCCAGATGAACGGAAGTCGACGGCGGTCGCTGCGGCCGTTAAAGGCTCGGTGACTAACGTCGTTCCTGCTTCTATTTTGCAAACTCACGAACAAACAGTTTTGTTTATTGATGAACCAGCTGCGTCCAAAATGTAAGGCGATTTGCTAAGCTAAAGTAACTACTTAGAGGCAACGCCTCAGCGGATTTTCCATCCCTTTTTTAGCGGTACTGCCCCAGCGGTACTGCCCCAGCGGTTTTCCTATCCGCTTTTAGGGGCAACGCCCCGGCGGTTTACCTAGCCCAGCCTGAAGGGCTGGGTCCCGAATTCAAAACCAAAATGAAGGCCAACGGCCCGGCAGTTTGTCTGACATTGTGGAAAAACAGTGGAAAACATTCGTAACATTGCAGTGGTAAATGTTCCAAAACAAAATCGCGTTGCAAATGGTGGGACTTTCAGCAGTTGAAAAAGGGGTTCAGGCACTT
>CAJQQR010000080.1 GCA_905480545.1 uncultured Pirellulaceae bacterium | reverse complement strand
ATCACTTTCTGCGGTGAAGTGGGCTCCGTGAGGCGGAGCCGTGAATCGGGTCAGGCCTTAACCGGAGCAGCCCTAAGCGGGGTACGTTTGTGCGGAGCCCTCTTGACCGCAGGAGTTTTATCCTCGGAATTTGGGCTCGCGACACAGGACTTTGGCTTTCTCATTGACTCGCGATTGGCTATTGCGGCTCAAGTTTCACTCGTGAGCTGGCTCATCAAGTATTAACGGACTGCAGGATGTTAGTCCCCCGCGGATACCAGTCGATCCATGACAGAATCTCCTCCCGAAACCGGAACGCCCTACCAGGTTGTTGCTCGGCGTTACCGCCCCCAGTCGTTTGAAAGTCTGGTTGGGCAATCCCAGGTTTCGACCGCTCTTTCCAATGCGATTAATACCAACCGTGTCGGTCACGCTTACCTTTTTACGGGCGCACGCGGCGTTGGCAAAACGTCAAGTGCTCGAATCTTCGCGAAGTGTCTCAATTGTGAAAAAGGCCCGACGGATACGCCATGTGGAGTGTGCGATGTGTGTCAGGCTGTGAATGATGGGCAGGACGTTGATGTAATTGAAATCGATGGAGCAAGTAATCGAGGTATCGACGAGATCAGAGAGCTTCGTGCCAATATCAATGTCCGGCCGAGCAGATCTCGGTACAAGGTTTACATTATTGATGAAGTTCACATGTTGACTACGCCGGCATTCAACGCCTTGTTGAAAACTCTGGAAGAGCCACCATCGCATGTGAAGTTTATTTTTTGCACTACGGATCCTGAGAAGATTCCAATCACGGTGTTGTCACGCTGTCAGCGTTTTGATTTCGCACCGGTTGAATCGAACGCGATTTGCGATCGATTGGTGGAGATTTGCAAGAGTGAGGGATTTGAGGCGGAATTAGATGCCCTTCAGTTGCTTGCCCGTCGCGCCAATGGCTCAATGCGGGATAGCCAATCGCTGCTTGAGCAGCTGCTGTCGTTTTGTGATCAAAAGATCACGCTCGATGATGTCAATAAGATGTTGGGTACCGCCGACCTGGGATGTGTAAAAGCGATCGGAACGGAGATCATTCGTCGTAATGCGAGAGGAGCAGTCGAGGCATTGTCAGATGCGATCGCTGATGGAGTGGACTGTGTTCAGCTCGGCAACCAGTTGATCGGCTTCTTCCGAGATATTCTGGTGGTTTTGAGCGGATGTTCAAAAGACGTATTGCTGACGGCAAATCCCAACGATTTTGACGAGGTCAAATCGTTGGGCGAGTCACTTGGAATCGATACGACGATGGCGTTTTTGCAGATTCTTGATGGTTGTTTGACAAAGCTGAAGTTTAGTTCGCATTCTCGGGTTCTGGTCGAAATGGCGATTATTCGATGCTGCAGCCTTGAAAATTTAGATGCCGTTGCATCGCTGATCAAGCAAGCCAAAGAGGGAATGCCACTGATTGTTTCGGCATCTGGTTCTGTTGATTCGCTGCCCGGGTCCCAGAAAACGACGTTGGATGAAAGACCGTCCGGTTCGAAGCTGCCGTCGGTAGTGCAGCCCCCCTCTGCGAAAAGTGTTGGGCAATCAACCGGAGATGAACCGACACGTTTGCTTGAACCCGAAATTGAAAAATCTGAGAAAAAATTAAAAAAAAAAGAAATAGAGGCTGAGAAATCAACGGTCCCGGCAAATAATTCGATCGTTGTAAACTCGGCAAATATCGAGTCGATTTGGAAGCAAGCCCTCGCAAAATTGGAAGATATAGCGGCCGATTATGCGGGGAATTATCAAAGCCTAGCAATTTCTGCGCCAAATTGTCTGGCCGTAACCCTAGATTCGTTCTATAAAGAGAAGTGCGAAGTCGCTTCAGTGAAGTCAAAGCTGGAAAATACCTTCGCGGAAATTGCCAATCAACGTTTTCGGATCGATTTTGTCGCGAGCAACGGTGCGGCAAATTCCGATAAAAAGCCGGTCATTTCGAAACGGCAAAAGATGAAAGAACTGGAAACACATCCGCTCGTACGAAAAGCGATCGAAATGTTCGACGGTGAGATCGTCGATATCAGAAAAATGAACTAACGCATTGGGTAACGAGTCTTAGAAGGAATAAAATATGTTTAAACAGATTTCAAATCTGATGGGCATGATGGGGCAGATGAAGGAGATGGGCTCCAAAATGGGAGAGATTTCTGAGGAGCTGCGAGCTAAACGAGTGACGGGTGCGGCAGGTGGCGGCATGGTCGAAGTCGAAATGAATGGTGCAAATGAAGTGCTCGACATTCGAATTGATGATGTGGTGATGGCCGATAAAGAAATGTTGCTTGACCTGTTGCCTTCTGCGATCAATCAAGCAATCGTCAAGGCCAAAGAGTTGCATTTGGAGTCGATGAAATCGTTGACCGGCGGAATGGACCTGCCCGGTCTGGATGAGGCGATGGCACAGTTTTCAGGTGGACCAAAGAACTAAATCGAGTTTCCGGTTTTTGTTGTTATTTAACGTGACGGCTTTAACCAAGTCATTTGCAATTGTTTGTGGTTGGAAAGGAAATCAATGGCACAACTTTCGTCTTCGGTGGTCAATCTGATCGATCAGTTTTCCAAGCTGCCGGGAATCGGACGAAAGTCTGCTGAGCGTTTGACTTATCATGTGCTTCGAGTGAACAAGGCTGAAGCGCTTGAGTTGGCAGATTCGATCCGTGCGGTTCGCGAAAATGTATGCTATTGCAAAAGTTGCTTTAACTTGTCGGAAACTGAAGTCTGTAGTATTTGCTTGGATCCCAAACGCGATCAGACGACCTTATGTGTTGTCGAACAACCTCGGGATTTAATGGCACTGGAACAAGCGAACTCATTTCGAGGGCAGTACCACGTTCTACTGGGGAGAATCGCGCCACTTGAAGGCATCGGTCCAGAGAATCTGACGATCAAGCAATTGATTGAACGAGTCCATGGAGGAACTTTCAAGGAAGTGATTATGGCGACCAATCCCACAGTTGAGGGTGATGGAACTGCACTTCATATTTCGAATGCAGTCGCAGATTTTGATGTGAAGGTGACGCGTCTGGCGCGTGGCATCACAACGGGCAGTATTTTGGAGTTTACCAACAAGGAAATCTTGGCAGACGCCTTGGTCGATCGACAGGAATTTTAAGGTCCCATCACATGGGCTGCTTTCGAAACGCGGCCTACACTTTTTAAGCCAATTTTTTTAACCACGGTTTACTCATATGAGAATGCAGTTCGGGCAGCATTTGCAGCAAAAGCAGTCGCAGATATTGTCCCCTCGTATGATTCAATCGATGGAAATCTTGCAATTGCCGCTGATCGCTTTGCAAGAACGGATTGACCAGGAATTGGTTGAAAATCCTGTTCTCGAACAAAACGATTCTGACTCGGAAACGCCGGAAGTTGCGGAAGAACGTGAGGATTCAGATTCCCCGACCTTGGAAGAGCGGGAGCTGGTCGTCGAAAACGACTCAAACAATTCCGATGACTTTGAGCGGATGGAATCGATTGGCTCTGAGGTTCTTGTCGATTCGTTTGAGGATTATTCCCGTCCCTCATCCAATCGTTTGCAAGAGATATCCGAGCGGCATCATGATCAAATTGCGAATATCGTAGATGATGGAAATTCGTTTCATGAACATTTGCTGATGCAGGTTGCGGAATTGGAATTGGATGATGCAACCGAGTTGGCCTGTGAGCGAATTATCTCGGCGTTGGATGCCGCAGATGGCGGTTACCTTCGCAGTAGCTTGATCGATCTGATGCCGCCAACAGCTACAGATGATGATTTGCGAATTGCAAAGCAGGCGCTCGACATCGTGCAGCATTTGGACCCGGTCGGAATTGCTGCCCGTGACCTCCGTGAATGCCTTTTGTTGCAAATCTCGGATGAGCATCCGTTTGCAGCTGAATTGAGGTTGTTAATCGGTGAGCACCTGGAAGATCTTCGCGATAATCGTTTGCCATTGATCGAAAAGAAGACGAACTTGTCGATTGATGATATTCAATTGATTGTTGAAGATATTAAAGAACTGAACCCAAAACCTGCCGCTGCTTTTGCCAGTCGTTCAGCTCCGACGGTGACGCCTGAATTGGAGGTCATTCGGGACGAGCGCGGTGATTATAAAATCAAGGTCGAAGAAGGTCCGGGGCGCGGACTGTTTATTTCGCGGTATTATCGTGAGCGACTTGCGACCGGTACTGCGACAAATGAAGAAAAAGAATTTATCAAACGCAAACTGAATGCAGCCCAATGGTTGATTGAGTCGATTGAGCAGAGACGCAGTACATTAATCAAGGTTTCGCAGGCCATTGTTGATCATCAGAAGGACTTTCTCGATAACGGTCCGGAATTCATACACCCCCTGAAGATGCAACAAATTGCTGACAAAGTGGGCGTGCATGTCACAACGGTAAGCCGAGCAGTGGATGATAAATGGGTGGAAACGCCGCGTGGTATCTTTCCTCTCAAGAAGTTTTTTGTGGGAGGAACTACCAACTCCAGTGGTGAGGACGTGGCGTGGGATCAGATCAAAATCAAGTTGCAAGAGTTGATCGATGAAGAAGACAAGTCAAAACCGTACAGTGACGACGAAATTGTGAAGCGGTTGACGGCAAAGGGGTTAACCGTCGCTCGGCGGACGGTGACAAAATATCGGAAAAAGATGGGTATCGCGAGCAGCCGACAACGGAAACAATGGGCCTAGTGACGCAGTTTTGTTGCCTGCGACAGTGGATTGCCGTTTTCACAACTACCTCAACGAACCGATTTTGAAGAACGATCGATGCCGACCGACATTTCCGAATTTGAGAGCGGCCTTTCGCGTTTTGGATTGACGAGTTTTCGTCCTGGCCAATCGAAAGTCATCGAGGCTGTGATGAACGGTGAGGATTGCCTGTGTATCATGCCGACTGGCGGCGGCAAGAGTCTGTGTTATCAGTTTCCTGCCGTTTCGCGTGATGGCTTGACGTTGGTTGTTTCTCCCCTGATTGCCCTGATGAAGGATCAGGTCGACGGGATGGTCAATCGTGGTATCGCTGCGGCTTGCTTAAACAGTTCCCAATCACTGGACGAGCAGGGAAACGTGATTCGGCAAATGGAGAATGGGCAACTTGATTTGCTGTACGTTGCGCCGGAACGCCTGCGAAGCCCGAGGTTCGTGGAGACGATTGAAAAGACGAAGATTCAATTGCTGGCGATCGACGAAGCACACTGTATCTCCCAATGGGGACATGACTTTCGCCCTGATTACGCAAGACTGGGGAAACTAAGGACGCGGATTGGTAAACCGCAAACGATTGCATTAACAGCGACGGCAACCACGGATGTCCAAGTTGATATCAAGCGGCAGCTTGAGCTGTCTGCCCCCAAAACCTTTGTCACAGGATTCGCCCGGGATAATCTTTATTTAGAAGTTGCTACGCCACCGAGCATCACTGAAAAAAACCTCGCATTGACTGAGTTCCTGAACTCGCATCCAGGTGCCGGCATCATCTACGCCTCGACGCGAAAAAAGTGTGAAGAGATCGTTCAGCTGCTTTCGGGAAAAAAACGGCGTTTCGGTTTTTATCACGGTGGCATGCACCCCCAAGATCGGAAGCAGATCCAAGAGCGTTTTATGAGTGGTGAAATTGATGTCATTATCGCCACCAATGCGTTTGGAATGGGGATCGACAAGCCGGATATCCGATTCGTTGTGCATTATAATTTGCCGGGAACACTTGAGGCGTATTATCAAGAGGCGGGCAGGGCAGGGCGGGATGGCAAGCCATCGGATTGCCTGTTGTTGTTCTCTCAAGGTGATCGATTTATTCAAGAATTTTTTATTGAGAACGCCTATCCGTCTCGAAAGGTCGTTGAACAGGTGTATGAGTATCTGCGTTCGATCGATCACGATCCGATCGAACTAACACTGGCAGAGATCAAAGAACGTTTGGACCTTGATATCGCTCCTGATGGAATAGGGGTATGTGAACAGCTGCTAGAAAAATCAGGCGCCATCGAACGGCTAGATACGCAGCAGAATATGGCCTCGGTCAAATTAATTGGCAACATGTCGACTTTTGTCGACATGTTGCCCAAGGAAGCCCGGACTCGCCGTAAAGTGCTGAGGAGAATTGAATCTATTGTTGGCGATGTTCGGGATGAACGAGTCTATTTTCATCCGCGACAACTGGCTGACGATAAATTAAATATCGACAGCGTGAATCGTGCGATTCGCCAATTAAACGAGGCGTCGTTCTTCGATTTTATTCCACCTTTTCGCGGGCGAGCATTGCATGTTTCTGATCGAAGCAAACGATTCGGCGAATGGTCGATTGACTTTGCGGAAATGAAGCTGCGCAAAGAGCTGGAGTACAAGAAGCTGCAGACGATCGTTGATTTCGCTCTGTCGAGGCGTTGTCGACAATTAGAGATTTTGGAGTATTTCGGCGATGGCGATCTACGGACTTGCCAGTCATGTGACAATTGCGGCGTAAGCAGTAACTCTGCAATTGAAATGACATCGATTCCCAGCGAGTGCTTAGCTGGCGTTCATCATGGTGCTCGCATCGCTCTCAGCGGGGTAGCCCGTAGTCGCGGTCGCTACGGAAAAGCGATGGTCAGTCAAATGCTTTGGGGATCGACATCGGCGAAAGTTAAGAAGGCTGGACTCCAGCGGTTAACCACGTTCGGTCTTTTGGGTTTTCTTAGCAAATCGGAAGTTGATGTGGTTCTCGATTCTTTGATCAAAAGTAACATGGTCAAGCAAGTTGAAAAAACCCGATTTCGACCAACATTGGAAATTATGGAACTGGGAAAACGCTGCATGACAGGTGCGATAGGCCTGCCGCCTCGTTTCAACATTTCAGACAAGCTTGCACGCAAATTCGCTATGCAGTTTCCCGATGCCGTCTTGGTTGAAGACGCCGTTAAAAACGGGACGAAGACTCAAAATGCTGATCACCAAGCGCAGACGAACGTAAAGGAAGCTTCCGATGAGTATTCGCGAGAGGAAGATTCTCACGCGACTGGGGATTCCTTAACTGGGGATTCCTTAACTGGGGATTCCTTAACCGAGTCGAAGTCCGGATCTGGAACCTTTTCTGAAATCGGATTGATTGACGGTGCAAGAGAAGAGGAAGACGGCGTTAACGCAGACATGGGTGTAAATCAGGTTCCGGCTGTCGCTGAATCAATCGACTTTCAACGGTCGTCCAATGCCTCCAGACCCGAGTCCGATCCAGCTCTCGATTTGGGAGCTGTGGCGGTGACTCCATTGGACTTGGAGCGTGCAAACGCGGGTGCCGACAACTCCAGTCGCGTCGATCACCAAGCACCATCGATCGTTGCAGATTGGGAATGGACAATCGAACTGCTGAGTCGTGGATTTGATCCCGAATCGGTTGTAAAGATTCGTCGGATGACTTTTTCCGAGTTTTTCGAACATCTAGACCGGGCATTGTCGGCACAAATGTTGCCCGATTTATCGGTGTTGTTCACACAATTGGAAGAGACGGCGATAGCGGAATTCATTTCGAGCGATTCTCCGCTGAAAGGCAACTCAGCAAGCGAGGCTCTTTCGTCCATTCCTTACGAATATTTCGAAAACGCCGTTCGAATCGTGAAAAAGTTTCAGGAAACGTCGGAATCAATGCTTTAAGCCTTCGTCCGTCATTATCGTGATGCTAAATGTAAGATAAAATCCTAGATTCGATTGATAGAATCCATCCAAGCGAGAAATTATGGAGCCTAAGAACACGGACGAGAATAAAACGAAAACGCGGCGGAAGCGTTCCGACGGCGATGGTGGCGAGGAGCGCCCACGTGGTTCAGGAAACCTGATTTACTTGCTTCTCTTTTTCGTGGGTGCGATTGCGATCATTGCTGGCTTTCAGCAGTATTATGGCCGTGTGAAGGTCATCACCTCGTTCTTCGAAAAACAGCTGGTTGGGAAAGAATACAACGGGAAGCCCATTCTCGACGAGGATGGAAATCCGATCAAATGCAACATCGAAAGCATTACGTTCAAGGAGTTTCGAGCTGAAGGCACGTTTCGTGTGCTTCCGTTGAAAGAACTTACCGAATCCGAAGTGAAGAAGTTGGATGGCGATCATCCAAAACTTGCGAGAAAGAGTTTTTGGGTTGGATTGGATCCTGCTGGCAACGGAAAGGATCGTGAAAAGTTCCAGGACATCCTTAAAAAAGCCGGTGTCGCTTATGATGTCGACTCGGAGCCCAGTAATGCGTTTCCGTATTTGTTGACGTTCATTATGCTGCTGCCAGTCGTGCTCTTGCTTTACTTTTGGTACGCATCTCGCCGCGCTCAAGATTCGATGCTTGGCGGTGGCGGCTTTATGTCCAGTTTCAGCCGAAGTCCAGCCCAGAGGAATGTCGAGGATTCGAACAAAATTGTCTTCTCGGATGTCGCTGGTTTGGAGGGTGTCAAAGCCGATTTGCAAGAGATCGTTGAGTACCTTCGAGAACCGGAAAAATTCCAGCGATTGGGCGGACAGGTTCCAACTGGCGTCTTGCTCAATGGACCGCCGGGTACCGGAAAAACTTTGCTGGCACGAGCGATTGCGGGTGAAGCTGATGTGCCGTTTTATTCCGTCAATGGTAGCGAATTTATTCAAATGTTTGTCGGAGTTGGCGCCAGTCGTGTGCGTGACCTTTTCAAACAGGCGAAGGAAACATCGCCTGCGATTATTTTTATCGATGAAATTGACGCAGTCGGACGTCAGCGTGGTGCTGGATTAGGCGGGGGTAACGACGAACGTGAACAAACACTCAATCAGATCCTTGGCGAGATGGACGGATTTTCACAAACCGATTCCGTTATTGTCGTTGGTGCAACCAACCGACCTGACGTGTTGGACCCTGCACTTTTACGACCGGGACGATTCGACCGACATATCACTGTAAATCGTCCGTCAAAGAAAGGGCGTCTCGCGATTTTTAAAGTTCACGTGCGAAATGTCCCCCTCGCTGACGATGTCGATCTGGAAATTCTTGCATCCAGTTGCATTGGTATGACCGGCGCAGATATTCGTAACGTTGTGAATGAGGCCGCGTTGTGGGCGGCACGAAATGACAAGTCAGTGGTGAGTCGCTCCGATTTTAACTACGTCGTTGACAAGGTTCGAATGGGCTCGCTGCGCGAAGAAGTTTTAAGTGACGAAGAAAAAGAAAAAACGGCTTATCACGAAGCTGGACATACCATCACCGGTTGGTTCCTTGAGGGGGCTGATCCGGTTCAAAAGGTAACCGTGATTCCCCGCGGTCAGGCGCTGGGGGTAACGATGAGTATCCCTGAAGAAGAACGCTTGAGTTATTCCGAGCAGTCACTTCGTGACCGGCTAGTCATGTTGTTGGGTGGTCGTGCAGCGGAACTCATTATTTACAACGAATTGCTTGCCGGCGCGCAAAGCGATATTGAACGTGCTACCAGCATCGCTCGAAAAATGGTGATGGACCTGGGGATGAGTAAGCGAATGGGACCGGTTAGTTTCAAGACCGCCGATGAAGATCCATTCCTTGGACGCGAACTTCATCAACAGCGCAATTTCAGTGAACGAACGATGGAGATGATCGATGAAGAAGTTTCAAAACTCATTCAAGAATCGATGGATCGCGCGGTCGAACTACTCAAAGAACATCGTGAAAAACTTGATGAGCTTACGAAACAACTAATCGAAAACGAAGAGCTTGAGGCTCACGAGATCGAAGAGGTGCTCGGCCCCTCTATTCACAAAACCAAACCAGATTGGGTTTCTGTTTTCGGTACGGATGTGGATTTTTCGAAATCCAAGGATTCAAAGGATTCAGATTCAAAGAATTCAGATTCAAAGAATTCAGATTCCAACTCTGATAAGCCGGTGGAACCGCTTGATTCCGAATCAAGCGTTGTTTCAAACGATTCCAAATCTGAAGCGACAGAGGCTTAATACGTTCGGATCGACTAGGTTTTTCGCAACACGAGAGCCTAAAGGCTTCAACACGAGAGCCTAAAGGCGAGGTGTGAAGGACCTAATGGTTAAGTTCGGAGGAATGCTCGGCATGCCGAGGCAGGATACAGCATGCCTTTCTTCTGGAAACGCTTCTTGATTCAAATTTTGCTTCGGGATCAAGGAGAGATTGGATTTAATGAAAGTGTTGCAATGTCGCTCTTGGGGGGACGTCCAAGTGCGATGCAGCGTTATCCGTTGAGCGGCCGAATCTTCGATACGACCCGAACTTTGGCAAAAACTGCCGAAATAATCTATGATTAATGGAAACGGTCAACGTCGGCTGACGTGGAATCTTAGGGTTTAGCGTACCTTTTCACTTGCACCGAATCACCAGGGCGAAAACTCCGTGACCTTGTTCAAAATTTCCTGCGACACCTGCCAGACAAGTCTGAATGTCCGCCAAGAGTCGGCGATCGGACAAATTCTCGCGTGCCCAAAATGTGGCAGCATGGTTCAGGTTGCGCCACCGCCTGATTGGGAGTCTTCTGAGCAGACGAAAGACGGCACATCGTCGGTGAAAAGGCCATCCCGAAAGCGTCCATTCGTGAAACCGGTTCCCGACCCGGATTTGCCAGAAACTCAATCGTCAATCAGCGGTTCGGTTAGTGAAGGGCTTCAGGAGAAGTTGCAGCGAAGAGCTGACGAAAAAGCGGGTGGCGGAGAAAAGCCGGATTTGGTTGGTAGGTGGCAAGGTACCGAGGAGGTGCCTGAAGCTTCGAGCCGGTCGAATATTTCCAAAGATAAAGCCGCGACCAGAACACGCTCAAAAGAGAATTCAACAGGCCATAAAGCCGGAGAAAATTCGGATGCAGTCGTTGCCCCACCAAAGCAGGATATGGGAAATAACGACCCTGTCCTTCCGGGTGATCAATGGAGTTCCGCCAAGTCGCGTCAACAAAAGAAGATGTTGGCGATTTTTGCTGGAACGATCGCGATCTTGATTTTCGGGATTGGTGCGGTCGTGGTTGCTGTAATGCAATTGGGCGGCGATAGATCTGATGAAATCGGTCAAATCGCTGATGTAAGCGACTCGCTTGAACCAAAACCCGAATTGACGGGGACTTCGTCACCTTCAAAATCAGGGATCCCGAAAAACGATCCTGACAATCTTGAGAAGAATCAGGATTCAAAACAGAGAAACAATGCAGCGCCATCAGAACCGAATTCCGATACCGAGAAAAGCCCGAACGATATTGGAATAAAGCCCGTAAATCCGCCTGCGGGCGTTTCCAATTCCGATGCAAAATCAGAACCACTGCGGGATCCAAACGTTAAAGGCAAGGGTGACAGTGAAACGGACATCAATAAGGGGGAATCGCCCCGTAAAGACATAGGAGCCAACCAAAAGGGAACTGGAACGGATGCATCGGCTGACGCGGATGGTCCCCCAGGATTTGTTGACGATGATGATTCGACGGGGGCGGTTGGCGGATTGTTTGATGACATAGCGGATTTTACCGTTTTCGAAACAGATGCAGAACTACTTCGAGCACGGAATCAATTTAAGGAAAACGATCTGGGCGGCAGTTACGGGGCGACTCGATTTTTTGTTGAGCGGTCTTTGAAGAAGATGCCGGACCCTAGTCGCTCAATCAATGTACCGATTGCGGCGGTGAAGTTTCAACAGACAACGTTGCTTGAATTCCTGGATTTTTTTTATCAGGGAACCGGAGTCGCCGTTGCAGTTGACGTGACGCCGATTATCTTGGCCGGCATTCGGTTGGACGAAAAATTTGATGTGCTTGCAACGGGAAAAACATTTATCGAAATTCTGCGACAAGTGGCGGATGAACGTGGACTGTCTTTGAATGAAAAAGGAAAGCACAGTTTAATTCTTACGATTCCAAACCGAGACGGCTTAGTCGCAAAGGAATATCCTGCGGACGACTTGGCGGGCGATGCGAAGGAACTGCAAACGTTGATGGATCTCCTGCAACGCTACATCAACAAGGAATCTTGGTCGCAAGTTGGCGGTAAAGGGATCGTTACGGCCAACGAAAAAAACAATTCAATATTCGTAGAGCATTACGGTTGGGCACAAGTTCGTGTTGCCGAAATTCTCAAGCACATTCGCGCGGCGCGAGGACTGGAGTTGATGACGAAAAACGCCAACTTGGGCGACAATACCAGTAGGCTCGCCCTGTCAGAGGATTCGAAGAGTACCATTGTGACCCTCTTTGAATCCGATCCGATTTCCTTGAGTCGACTGTTTGCGAAGGTCGCAAAGGCAAGCAATGTTCACGTCTTCATTAATTGGGAGGCAACGGGAGAGCAGTTTTTGCCGTCCGGTTCGCTACCGCTTGCCATAGATGGTGAGCCATTTGATCAAATTATCGTTGAATTGGCAGAAGCGATGAAGCTTGGGATCGTTTGGCACTCTTCGAACGTTGTCGAGTTAACCACGGAGTATGGGGCGTCTTCGAATCTAACGTTTGAATCGTATGATATTTCAAAGGCAGTCCAACCCGGATCGACACCTGAACGCTTTCTCGCCGCAATCAAAAAATTACTCTCGGAAAATAAGATTGCTGATTTTAAGAAGGCCGAAATTGGTCTCGATCCAATGGACAATAAGACGCTGTATGCGGTTTTGCCCCAGGAGGCTCATCAAAATGTGCGTCGCATTGTTCGTTTTCTCAAATCCAAATAGTTTTCCCTGCCGGATCTAGCCGCGGAATGGTCGAACATCGGTCTTTCCGCTTTTAAGTTGCTGCAGATCCAATTGAACATTTAGTTTTCCGTATCGCACTCAGAAGCTGAATTGGCGAAAACGTGCATGTATCGCGCAGAAAACGCGAATTTTGCATGGTAGACTACTAAGTCTTGATTTGACTTCTTTGATTGGCTGAGGTGCTGAATGTTGTTTCGAATTTCCCGTTGCTCGGGAGTTCTTTCATGTCTCCTTTTGATATTGTGTTTTTGTTTAGCAGGGCACGCGCAGGACGATCGCTCCACGGAACATAATGAAGGATTGCGAGAAAACGTTCCAAGCGATTACGCGATTACCAACGTGAAAATTGTCGTTTCGGCTGGAACGGTTATTGAGAAAGGGACCATTGTTGTTCGCGAAGGAAAAATTGCGAGCGTTAGTACGATTGAAAATACGATCCCAACCGACTTGAAGGTTATTGATCTTAACGGCAAAACATTATACCCGGGACTGATCGATGGATTCACGGAACAGGATGTCGACACATCAGAGTTGGAAGCCGGTGCGGCGTATTGGAACGCGTACATACGGCCGCAGCTTTCGACTGCCGATCAGTACAAAGTTGACAACGAATTGAATTCGAAAATGCGTAAACAAGGTGTGACGGCTCGACTCGTTGCTCCTGCGGGTGGGATTTTGAAGGGTACCAGTTGCTTTGTTCTTACCGACGGTAGTTCTGTCGCTGATGCGCTTTTGAAATCGAACGTTGCGCAACACGGACGCTTGACCGTTTCACGTCGTTTTGGTGGCAGCGGTACTCGCCCTTCGTATCCGAATTCGCCAATGGGAGCGGTCGCTTTGGCACGACAGGCAATGTACGACGCCCAGTGGTACGTGGAAGCGAACGGCGCCGTGAATGCGGATTCGACGATTCCAAGACCGGAGACAAACGATGCACTCGCGTCGTTGCAAGGTGTCCTTGGCGGCGATCAAAGCTTGATCATTGACACGTCGAATGAGCTTTTCTTTTTGCGGGCCGATCGATTCGCTCGCGAGTTTGGTGTGAAAACATTGATTCATGGAAACGGATTTGAGTTTCGACGGCTTGACGCGATAGCGGCAACCGGACGTTCTATCCTGCTGCCAGTGAATTTCCCATCTGCTCCAAACGTAACCAGCTTCGAGTCGACATTGAATGTTTCGTTGGAAACGTTGATGGAATGGGACATCGCTCCTGAAAACCCGGCGAGGGTGTCAGCCGCCGGAATCACTTTCGCATTTTGCTCAAGTGGACTGTCGGATCCGGCGGACTTTTTGAAGAACGTCAGGATGGCAGTCGATCGAGGGCTTTCTCCCAATGCCGCATTGAAGGCACTCACAACGACGCCGGCCGAATTGCTGGGTGTATCTAATTTGGTCGGAACGGTGGAGCGAGGGAAACTAGCAAATTTCGTTGTGACCGACGGAGAATTGTTCGACTCAGAAACGAAGATCGTCGAGACATGGGTAAACGGAATTCGCCATGAAATGAAGCCTGCGAAGTCGTATGACGCAACAGCCGATTGGACCGTTAAAACGCTTGGGCCAGATGGAAAAGCGTTGTCTTTGGAGCTGTCCATTAAGACATCGGACAAATCTTCTTCCGGCTCCATTCAATGGCCACAATTGAAAACGAAGAAGTCCGAAGACAAGTCCTCTAAAAACTCAAAAACAAAACAAAAAAACACAAGCAAGAAGGCGAGGAAAGCTAAAAAGAAAGGTGACGGTAAAGAAAACAAAACCGATGCTGAATCCCCTTTAGCGGTCAAATTTCTGAAAGTCGGAATCAACAATGCTCGACTCAGCGCTACCTTTGATTCAAAGGAATTTGGAGGGGACGGTATCGCACAATTGACGTTTGTTTTTGATTCTGGAGATGCTGAATCGGCAAGCGGGTATTTGACTTGGCCCGACGGTAAACGTGTTGCCGTCGCAGCGAATAAAGTTGCGAATAAAGTTGCGAAGGAAGATGCGAAGGAAGATGCGAAGAATGCTGCCAAGGAAGATGCCGAGATCAAGAAGAATACGGAGGCCACGAAAGAAACGACAGAAACAAAAGTAAAGAAAGCGAACGATAAAACCGAATCCAATCTATCTGCTTCCGAGCCTTCAAAAGGCAAACTCGCTCAAGTCGAACAGGAAAATGCCAGTTACCCGGTGAATTTTCCCTTGGGTGCGTTTGGTGTCGAATCAGCTCCAAAATCAGAGTTGGTCTTCATTCACAACGTCACCATTTGGACATGCGGCGAACAAGGCGTGATTAAAAATGGTGCGGTATTGATTCAGGATGGAAAAATCGCTGCTGTGGGTAAGGATTTAAAGGTTCCAAAAATCAAGGACCTGACAGTCATTGATGGAAAAGCAATGCATGTCACTCCCGGAATCATTGATTGTCATTCGCACATTGCCAGCGACGGTGGAATCAACGAGAGTGGTCAAGCCATCACTGCCGAGGTGCGAATCGGTGACTTCATCAATGCCAATGATATGAATCTTTATAGGCAGCTTGCCGGCGGGGTAACGTCGTCAAACATTCTGCACGGATCAGCAAACCCCATTGGTGGTCAGAATCAGGTCATCAAGCTGCGATGGGGAATGTTGGACGAAGAAATGAAATTTGCGGAAGCGCCTCAAGGAATTAAATTTGCGTTAGGCGAAAATGTAAAACGAAGTCGTTCACCCGAATCAACGCGTTACCCGCGAACTCGGATGGGCGTCGAACAGATCTTCATGGATGAATTCCGTGCAGCGAAGAGTTATGAAAAACAGTGGAAGCAGTGGAAGTCAACCAAAACTGGGCTTCCGCCACGGCGTAACTTGGAACTGGATGCGATGGTTGAGATCTTGAAGGGTGATCGTTGGATTCATTGTCACAGTTACCGTCAGGACGAAATTCTCGCATTGATCCGATTGCTTGATGGTATGGAGATTCAAATTGGCACGTTCCAGCATATTTTGGAAGGCTATAAAGTCGCCGACGCGATGAAGCGACATGGAGCAATGGGATCGGCATTTGCCGATTGGTGGGCCTACAAATTTGAAGTTTATGACGCGATTCCATACGGAGGTGCATTGATGCACAACGCCGGTGTTGTTGTATCGTTCAATTCTGACGATCGTGAGCTTGCACGTCACCTAAATCATGAAGCGGCAAAGGCCGTTAAATATGGTGGCGTTCCTCCTGAGGAAGCGCTGAAGTTCGTGACATTGAATCCCGCGAAACAGCTTCGAATCGACCAATATGTTGGCTCAATCGAAGCAGGTAAACACGCCGATCTCGTGTTGTGGAGCGGTGATCCACTGTCCACCATGTCGCGATGCGAAAAGACGTGGGTTGATGGAAGGCGCATGTTCGATCGAGGAGTAGACGCGAAAAAGCGTGCGGAATTCGCAGAAATGAAACGTGTTTTGGTTCAGAAGGTCTTGGCTTCGGGACAGAAAATGAATACTGCACCCGGCGGACGTACTCCTCGTGAATCCGAGATGTGGCCTAACTACGACGAATATTGCAAATGCAAAAGCAAAGCAACAAACTAACTTGCAACGCAGCAGCCAATTTGTGAAGCATCTCGTCAAACGAAAACAGCTTGGATGAGTGATCACAAAAGAACAACAGTACGAAAATAAACAACATGAACAATAAAATAATGAATCAAACACGACGCTTGGCGTTCAACGCTAAACGGTCATTGGCGATTTTTTCGCTTGCGTTTTGTTTTCTTTCCAATGTGAATTGGGCTCACGATGAGATTCCCGGTGACGACCAGAAAAATCCAATTGTACTGATAAACGGAACGGTTCATCCCATTTCCAGTCCAGCAATTGAAAACGGTATGATTCTTTTTCATAAAGGGAAAATTGTTGCGGTCGGAAAAAAGGTCAAGTTTCCGAAAAACGCAAAAGTAATTGACGTGAAGGGCAAGCATGTTTTCCCGTCACTATTTGAGGCTCACTCTCAGATTGGTTTGATTGAAATTGGTGCGGTGCGTTCAACCGATGACCGTAGCGAAATCGGCTTAATCAATCCGAATGTCAAAGCGCAGGTTGCGGTCAATCCGGATAGCGAGGTCATTCCCGTGACCCGTAGTAACGGCGTATTGCTCGCTTTGACTGCTCCAAGTGGTTCGATCGTCTCCGGCAAATCGGCTGTGATTCAGCTTGATGGTTGGACTTATGAGGACATGACGGTCAAAGGTGTTGCTGCAATGAATGTCGTATGGCCATCGGTTGGTTCGGCGATTCCATTCACTTCAACTTCGCCTACTTTTCGCCGCGGTCGGCGCGGCGGCGGAAGCAATGGTGATTCAATTCAGATATTGCGTAAATTGTTTGATGATACGCGCGCGTATAAAAAGGCATTGGTAAGCGGTTCAGCGTCGTTTAAGCATGATCTGCGTTTGGAGGCAATGATCCCAGTGGCGGATGGTCAGCTGCCGATGATGGTCGAGGCGAATGATCTTCAGCAGATTCAATCAGCAGTAGCATTCGCATCTGAGCAAAAGGCAAAGCT
>CAJQQR010000079.1 GCA_905480545.1 uncultured Pirellulaceae bacterium | reverse complement strand
GCGCTTATTCGTGCATGTTTATGAAAAGCTTTAAAAGCCATGTTTTTAACTCCGCGTTACTTCTTCTGACGTCCGCCGTGACCTTTGAAGGTCCGCGTCGGAGCGAACTCTCCAAGCTTATGCCCGACCATATCTTCGGTCACAAGAAGCTTCACGTGCATCCGACCGTTGTGAATCATAAACGTATGACCCACAAATTCCGGTACAATCGTGCATGCACGTGACCATGTTTTAATTGGTTCTTTATTGCCCGCTTCTTCTAGTTTTTGAACTTTGAAGAAAACTTTCGGGTCAACGTAAGGACCTTTTTTTGATGAACGACTCACAAACTAATCCTATTTTTTCAATGCCAAAACACCGTATCGACGAGATCGCCGGCGACGGACAATAGCCGAGTTAGATGGTTTTCTCTTCTGTCGAGTTGGTCCACCCTTTGCCGGTACGCCAGTCGGACTAACCGGATGACGACCACCTTTGGTTCGACCTTCACCACCACCATGCGGGTGATCGATCGGATTCATCGCTGTTCCACGTACGGTCGGTCGCCAGCCAAGCCAACGCTTTCGCCCTGCTTTACCAAGCACAATGCTACTGTGCTCTGAATTGCCAACTTTTCCAATCGTAGCTCGACATGATGACGGGATCCGGCGGATCTCTCCACTTGGAAGTGAAATCTGTGCCCAGTTCCCTTCGCGTGCCATTAAAGTTGCACTTGTTCCAGCACTTCGGCACAACGCCGCACCTTGACCGGCACGCATCTCTACCGCGTGAATTTCAGTCGCCAACGGAATGCTCTTCAGTGGCATGCAGCAGCCAACTTTTGGCACCACATTACTCCCACTAATCACTTTGTCGCCGGCCTTCAACCCATCGGGAGCCAAAATGTAACGCTTCTCACCATCGGTGTAAAACAACAATGCAATTCGAGCACTACGATTCGGATCGTACTGAACTGAGTTAACAACAGCTTCGACGCCATCCTTATCTCGTTTGAAATCGATAACACGATACATTCGCTTGTGACCACCGCCACGGTGCCGAACTGTGATCTTGCCTTGATTGTTACGTCCGCCGTTCTTTTTGATCGGTCGAAGCAACGATCGCTCAGGTTTTGCACCCTTTGTCAGGTCTGCAAAGTCTGAGACTGACGCATTTCTACGGCCAGCTGACGTCGGTTTATATTTTCGAATACCCATTAATACACCAATGCTTTAAAAGAAGTCGATTCGATGTTCATCATCAAGCGAAACAATCGCCTTCTTCCATCCTTTTGTTTTACCCATGCGATTCTTTGTCCGACGCGGCTTGCCTTTTCGGGTTTGCGTGGCAACCCGAACGACTTTCACATCAAACAATTCCTCCACTGCCCGACGAACATCTTCTTTCGTCGCCAACGGATTGATTTCAAACGCATACTGATTGAGTTCGGTAGACTGACGCATCCCTTTTTCGGTCACCAATGGCCGAAACAGGATTTGATGCGGGTCCAGAGTCATTTTTGTTTTTTCGCCTGACGGCGTTGGAATGTTTCCCATCGCTTAAGCCTCCACGCCTTCCTGCACAGATTTTGAACCGGATTTTATTGCATCCAATGCAGCTTTGGTCACGAGCATTTTTCTCGGGGCCAGCACAGTCAGGGCATTTAAATCAGACACGGTCGACATACTGACGTTCGCTATGTTTCGTGCGCTCTTGTAAGTTGTGGCATCATGAGACGCTACAGTGATCAGGGTCGTCTGCCCCGTCAAATTCAACGCCTTTAGAACACCTGCCATCACGCTGGTTTTCGGCTCGTCAAATGCCAGGCTATCAATTACAACGACCTGGTTATCTTGGATCTTCCCTGCAATTGCCATCTTGGTCGCAGCGCGGATCGCTTTTTTGTTGAGTCGGTAGCTGTAATCTCTTGCACGCTTCGCAAAGATGTGCCCACCACCTCGGCGGATACCACTGCGACGTGAACCGGCACGAGCGTTACCAGTTCCTTTCTGGCGATACATTTTCTTGTTTGCACCGGCGACTTCCGCCCGAGACTTTGATTTGTGCGATCCCTGACGCTTACTTGCTTGATACATGACCACAACGTCGTGCAACAATTGCTTGTTGATCGTCGGGGATATTTCAGCAGGATCGATTTCGTACTTGCCAACTTCTGAACCAGAAGCATCGTACACAGGAAGACTTACCATTTGACTAAACCTTGTTCGTTTCCTTGACCACGACGTAACCACCATTTGGGCCAGGGATAGCACCCTTAATCAACAATACATTGTTCTCGGGATCGACCTTAACAACCTTCACGTTTCGTGTGGTTACTTGTGTGTTTCCGTACTGCCCAGCCATCCGCTTGCCTTTGAACAAGCGACTTGGATACGCACTCATTCCAGTACCACCAGCATGACGGTGACACTTTTTCACACCATGAGTTGCACGCTGACCGGAGAAGTTATGACGCTTCATAACACCTGAAAAGCCACGGCCTTTGCTCGTTCCCACGACATCAACAGCGATTACACCATCCAAGCAGTCCACAGCCAAGTTTGAGCCAACTTCTAGGCCGTCGGCCGAACCGCGGATCTCGCGGACGAATTTCTTGGGTTCGCAGTCGGCTTTGGGTGACGCCGAGTCGCCTTTGAGCTTTGCTCGCTTGCTGCCAATCGCTGCGACATGGCCGCGTTCGCTTTTGATCGCGAGCCTTCTCGGTTTATCAAGAAAACCAAGCTGAACGGCTTCGTAACCATCTTTTTCAACAGTCTTAAGCTGCAGGACACTACATGGACCCGCCTCGATGATTGTAACTGGAGTTAAATCACCGTTTTCGCTATATATCTGAGTCATACCGATCTTGCGACCGAGTATTCCCTTCGCCATGACTTTCGCCCTGCAAATACGTTGTTAAAAAAGTGGCTTGCTTCATGGGAGACAATCCGATTAGGAAAGCTTACCCACAAAACGTCCATTCATATGATTTATAATTTCGGTACTATCTGGCCATCAAAAAATTGGACTTTGACCAGTCTTCAAAATGACCAAGTATCAACCCTGTTAAGGATTCAACAAACGCCACTTCAATCGAGACTAGCCTCGAGTCGTCGCTTTGATTTTGATATCAACACCTGCTGGAAGGCTCAACTTGTTGAGCGCTTCAATTGTTTTAGCGGTCGCTTGAACAATGTCAATGACACGCTTGTGAGTTCGGATCTCGAATTGTTGACGAGATTTTTTGTTCACAAAAGGACTGGAGATCACCGTATACCGCTCAATGCGAGTTGGCAAGGGGATGGGGCCATGAACTTCTGAATGCGTACGCTTGGCAGTATCCACGATCTCAAGAGCACTCTGATCAAGCACGCCGTGATCGTATGCTTCCATTCGAATGCGAATCACTTCACGTTTCGTATCTGCCACTGCTCGTTTTACCCAGATGTTGAATTATCAAATAGCAAGTCCTGTAAGACTGACTTACAGGAGAAGGTACGAATTTACGGGGTGACAGCATTATCGTCAACACCCAAAACCGTCGGAAAGAAAAAGTTATCGGTTTTTTGTAGATCGCACGTTAATGCGATCGCTTAGATGGTTGAAACAGTCCATCCAGATCGGGTGAAATCAATCGTGATTGACGAGGTGTTTTAGCGATTGGCTGGCAATTTTCGACTAGAACCAATGGCGTGCGACTTTGGTGAAGAATCTTTGTGAAGAATCTTTAATGCGTTTGCTGGTGAGTTGATGGCGTTGGCACTGGTTTGCCACGGGCGTGATTGTTTTTCCGCTGGTCACAAATCCCGTTTTATTTTGTCGCTTTAACTGGTCGCTTTACCTCATTCGCAAACGGGCAGTTGTTTAGAACAATTGGCTGCCATCTTTGTTGATGTCCTCGTTGAATATCCGGCTGACCGATTGGTCGTTGTGGACGCGTTTGATCGCTTCTCCAAGTAACCTGGAAATTGTCAACTGCTTGATTTTGGGGATCTGCTTTTCCGCGGGCAATGGGACGCTGTCGGTGACGACAACACTGTCAATAGGGGCTTTGGTAAGCTTGCTAATCGCATCACCGGCGAACAGCCCATGAGTCGCCGCGACATGGATTTCTTTGGCCCCAAATGACTTTACGCTGCGCGCCGCGTTGCAAATCGAACCGGCCGTGCTGATCATATCATCGAACATGATTGCGATTTTGCCTTCGATCGGACCGCCAATTACGTTCTCTGCGGTTACTTCTGTTGCGCTATTTCGTCGTTTGTCTATGATTGCCAGCGATCCACCTAGGCGATCTTTGTGGCCGACCGAGCGTTTGATGCTTCCTTCGTCCGGACTGACTACAACGATGTCATCGGGCTCGTAGCCTTGTTTTTTAAAATGGCTGTTTAGAACGTGTGAGGCGTAGAGGTGATCGACTGGAACGTCAAAAAATCCCTGGATCTGAGCTGCATGCAAATCCATCGTCAAAACTCGGTCTGCACCAGCTTCGGTTATCAGATTTGCGACCAGTTTTGCGGTAATGGGGACTCGTCCCTCATCTTTGCGGTCTTGCCTTGCGTACCCGAAATACGGACAAACGACCGTGATCCGCTCGGCACTTGCCCGTCGGCAAGTGTCGATCATGATCAGCAGTTCCATAATGTTGTCGTTCACCGGAGGGCAAGTCGGTTGCACGAGAAAAACGTCGCGACCGCGAACATCCTCAATTTTGCAATGGAATTCGCCGTCGGGAAAAGTGTTCAGGCTGCAACCGCCCAATTCGACATCGAGTCCGCATTCCTCCCGTAAAAAAAGGCAGATATTCTCCGCCAACATGGGATGGGCTCGACCGCTAAAGACTTTTATCTCGCGCATTTTTCGGCAAGTTTCACGGAATTTTATTGAGAAGACGCCGCATTTCAGCGTCCACGATCGCTAGTTCATCAACAGTATTGATACTAAGCGATTCGCATGGTTTGAGCACGGGTAGTGCGTCAACTTTTTTCCCATCTTCCCGCAATAGGGCCGGACAATCGGTGATATAGTACTCACCCTGCGAATTCTGGTTCTTTAACTCTGATAAAACGGATAGCATTTTCTGATTATCGAAGATGTAGGTGCTCATGTTGACTTCAGTAATCAATCGCTGCTGCTCGGTGGCATCCTTTTCTTCCACGATACCAGTGAATGCACCATTTTCGTCCCGTACAATCCGACCCAATCCGGCAGGGTTGTCTTTTTTTAGCGTCCCCAGGAGGCATGCCGGTTGGGTTTCGTGAAAGTGCTCCAAAAGCGTTGTCAAACTGCTGACCTGGATCATTGGCGAATCGCCAGCGACAACCAGTACGGGGCCATCGTGTGACTCAAGGTTGTCTCGGCATACCATTACGGCATGCCCTGTCCCCAATTGTTCCTCTTGAACGACGAATTCAACGCTTTCTCGATCGGCTAACGCCTCACGAACAAGCTCTTGTTTGTATCCGACGACCACGATTTTCTTTTTGAACCCGCTTTTTTCCAAGGCATCAAGGACAAAATGGATCATCGGACGATCCATAACCTCACATAGCACCTTTGGCAGCTCGCTCTGCATTCGGGTACCTTTACCGGCAGCGAGGATAACAGCGATTGGATCAGACATTTTTCTCTTTGGGCACCAGATGTGTGAATGAGACTAGTTTACTTCAAGAAACAGAAAAAGCCTGCATTTGCAGGCTTATGCGTTCTAAAATCACTCAAATCTTAACGTCGCCACTCAACACCGGCGGTGAAACCCGCAACGGTCATTGCTTGCTGGTCAAAAGCGAGTGATCCTACGGGACCCGCGGTTGAGTTCGGATTGTCATTAATGCCTAACGTGTTCAGCCGATTGACACCGTTCCAGATGTATGAAATCTGACCGCCAAGCTTAACCGAAATGTCTCGCGTGACTGTGTAACTCATGTCGAGAGAAGCGTTTAAGACCGGGGTGAACGACGAACTGCTTCGCGTGCTAAATGTGTTTCCCCGAAATCCATCAGGGAAGACATCGTCACCGGACACAAATTCGTCCTCGTTGACCTTGTACGCCTGTGAATTATAGCCGCCGGACAGGTTGACGTCCGATGCCCAGCGATAACGACCGCGTTGACTGTTGAGCTTAACACCCACCTGCCCCCCAACAATGCTGTTGCTCGCATCCTGTTTCCAGTTTGAGAGGCCTTGGATAGGGTTGAGCGGGTCCAAGGGGTCCAGAAAGTTAACGTTCGCCGCTTGGATTGAGTCGTCATTCAGGTAGGTGTATCCGACGCCGAAGTACGGCGAAATGAAGCCACCTCGCGACAGTGGTTGTCGGAATACTCGATTGATTTTCAAGTCGTGTATTTCAGTGGTTGTCCACATCGGAAGGTCGACGCCCTCAGATGAGCCATCACTAAAAAATGATCCGGACGTTTTGAGGTAGGAGACATCCCAACCGACGCCGGCTTTGCTCATGGACCCGACGTTGAACCGATTGCCTGACTGGAAATCTGAGCCTGTCGGAAACAGGTTTCGATTGACAGATCCATATGGATTCGGTCGAGAAACACTGAGGTAGGTTCGTTGATACGATGCATAGAATCCCGAAAAAGGGACTTCTTCATCGAACTCGCTAATGTCCAACGGAGCAAATGGCTGCATGTCGTACTCCAGGTTGCCTGGATCAAAGACTGCCGCATCAGGGTTGGATGTATACGGGCCACTGCCGAATGGTTGTCCGGCTAGCTGTCCGGGACGGCCCATAATTTGACCGGAGGTCACGGACGTAATTCCAATCGCCACAAAAAACGCTATTGTCGCAAAAAGTCGTGTAACTTGCATGTGTTCTTTCCAAATCGGACAAACCGAGGATTGTCTTGAACCGCGACAAATCGGTTATTTATCGCTGTGATGGTGATATCGGATAGAATCGTCGTACGAGTTGAGCAAGAACGTTAAACCTTGCCGAAAAAAACGATCATTCTCGGCTAGCGTTGCAGCGATTGCATCCCTTTGCCTTCACTTTCTTGTTTCCAAACACAATTTTTCTATAATCGAGTAATCGATTCATATCACTTTCAGGTGCCCAATGCGCAATTTAACTCGACTTTCAAAATATTTACTGATCATGAGCGTCGTTTGCTCCACTTTGCTTCACGTCAGAGTCTCGGTAGGCGACGACGAAAAGAAGGCGGACAAAAAAGATAAAGCAACCGCGAAAAAGAAGATAAATTCCGAGCGTTTCGTTCGAATCAAAAAGGATAAAAACAAAAAGTCTGTTGCGTTGGAAACATCGATCACCAGATACTCGAAGAAAGTGGGTCCTGACGAGTTGATTGTCGATCTGATCGGCGTTGTTCACATTGGTGAAAAGGAATATTACGACAAGCTGAACAAGCAGTTTGAGCAATACGACGCGATGCTTTACGAGTTGGTTGCGCCGGAAGGAACCCGGGTTGTGAAAGGGCAAAAGCGAGGCGGATTCAATCCGATCGGGGGTCTTCAAAACGGCATGAAATCGGTTTTGGGATTGCAGTTTCAGTTGGATCATATTGAGTACTCCCGCAAGAACTTTGTTCATGCGGACATGAGCCCCCAGGAAATGTCAGACAGCATGACGAAGAATGACGAGAGCGTAGCCAAGATGTTTTTCAAGGCGATCGGTTCGAGCATGGCGATGCAAGGCTCGGCCAACGGCATGTCGGACATCGCGTTGATGAAGGCCCTCATCTCTGGAAATAAAACCGAACTTCGCCGCGTGATGGCTTCCCAAATGAGTAATATGGATCAAGCCATGGTGATGTTTGACGGAAAGGATGGCTCCACGATTGTGAAGCACCGGAATACCAAATGCTTCAAGATCCTTGATCGTGAAATCGCAGCAGGGAAAAAGAAATTGGCCATCTTCTACGGCGCTGCTCATCTTCCCGATATGGAAGAACGTTTGCTGGGCGACAAATACAAAATGACCGCGGGCGAGCAAAAATGGTTGACCGCATGGAAGTTGCGTTAGTCTGGATTTGAATCACTGGATTTGAATCACTGGATTTGAATCACTTAGGCAAACAATACCGTCTGCGAAAACGATTGTTTTTGCATCAAGATTTGGGCCTCCTCTGGCCCTTTTTTTATTTGTGCTCAAAATATCATTTGAGTATTCGTTTTTAACATTAAATTTTATAAAAAACTCGCAACGAATGACCGAATCACGAATCGAAACTGACTCTATGGGGCAGGTGAACGTTCCTGCCAATGCCTACTTTGGCGCACAAACTCAGCGTGCGGTAGAGAACTTTCCTATCTCCGGATGGCCGATTCCACCGGCGCTCATTCATGCCATGGGACAGGTCAAGTTTGGTTGCGGCATCGCAAATCGAGATCTGAAAAAACTTTCCGAAACAGGCAAGAATCGTCTTTCGGAAAAACAAGTTGATTCCATGCTGGCTGCCTGCCAAGAGGTCGCCGATGGAAAGTTGGACGGTGAATTTCCGATTGATGTTTTTCAGACCGGATCGGGGACATCAAGCAATATGAATGTCAACGAAGTCATCGCAAATCGAGCGATTGAAATCGACGGTGGCGATCGATTCGCGGCGGAAAAACCGATTCACCCCAATGACCATGTGAATATGGGGCAAAGCACGAACGATACATTTCCAACTGCGATACACGTTGCTGTCGGTTGCGAAATTCAGAACGGCTTGCTTCCCGCACTAACACGCATGCAGGCGGAATTAGCGGAAAAAGCAAAGCAGTGGGATCAGGTGATTAAGATTGGGCGAACGCATTTGATGGATGCCACGCCACTGCGACTGGGGCAGGAATTTGGCGGTTTTGCACGTCAAATCGAGTTGTCGGTTAATCGCGCAAAAAACGCTCTGAATTCGGTTTTAGAATTGCCTTTAGGTGGAACGGCGGTCGGTTCGGGGATTAACACCCATCCCGAGTTTGGTGCTCGGGTCTCCGCGGTGGTTGCCGAAAAGACGGGCGTTCCTTTCGTCGAAGCCAGTAATCATTTCGAGGCCAACGCACAGCGAGACGGTTTGGTGGAATGCCATGCGAATTTGAAAGCGATTGCTTCAACATTATTCAATGTTGCCAACAATATTCGTTGGCTTGGAAGTGGTCCGCGTTGCGGATTCTTTGAGGTTTCATTGCCATCGCGTCAACCGGGAAGTTCGATCATGCCCGGCAAGGTCAATCCTGTAATGTGTGAAAGCATGATGCAAGTGACCGCTCGCGTGATAGGAAATGATCAAGCGATCACGATCAGCGGTGCCGCTGGCGGGCAGTTTCAGTTAAATATCATGATGCCAATGATGGGGCAAACCACCTTGGAAAGCATCATGTTGCTTGTCAATTCGGTCAATGCCTTCGTTGATTTTTGTATCGTGGAAATGGAAGCCAATGTCGAAGAGTGTAAGGGCTTTGTCGAAAAAAGTCTTTCGATGGTCACCAGCTTGAATCCTTACATTGGTTATGAAAAAGCATCGAAACTGGCAAAGGAAGCTTTTCAAACCGGTCGAACCATTCGTGAGCTTTGCGTCGAACAAGGTGTTCTGCCGGAGGCGACTCTTTCGGAGGCCTTGGATCCTTATCGAATGACGGAACCGCAAGAGTAGGTCGATTCGATTCGGTTTGCCATCATCAGAAAATAGCCGTCGGTCATTTTTTTCAACTCCCTTTTTTCCCATCGGACCCCATTGAAGCACTCGATTAATGTTGAAAACAACGGACCATTCGCCGAGCACATGGCCAAGGCCGTTGAGACATGTGTCCATTGTGGCTTTTGTTTGCCGACCTGTCCGACCTATCAGGAGTTGGGCCAGGAAGCCGACTCGCCGCGCGGACGCATCGTTCTGATGAAGCAAGTGCTTGAGGGGCATTTGGAAAGTAGCGAGGTCGAAACGCATATTGATCAATGCCTGGGCTGTCTTGCTTGTGAAACGGCGTGTCCGTCAGGTGTTCAATATCGTGATTTGATTAGCCCCTATCGCGCTACCTACTCGAAAAAAAAATCATTCTTTGAATGGGTGCGAGATAAGATCGTTGCGATGACGATTCCCTACCCTGGTCGATTCCGCTGGGCCCTTCGATTGGGGAAATTGACTAAACCGTTGTCGTTTTTGGCACCATCAGCTTTCAAGCCAATGACGGAATTAATTCCGGACAAAATCCCGCCAACCGAAAAACTAAAGAGTAAATACCTTGCGACCGGCACTCGGAAAATGCGGGTTGCCATGCTGTCGGGGTGTGCTCAGCAGGTTCTGGCGCCGGAAATCAATCGATACACAATCGAGCTGTTGACCCATTGTGGGGCAGAGGTCTTGATCCCGGAAAAGCAGGGTTGCTGCGGTGCTTTGTCTTGGCACAACGGTAACGCGAATCAAGCGAAACATTTGGCCGAACGGAATTTGACCGCGTTCCCCGATGATGTCGATTGGATTGTGACCAATGCGGCTGGCTGCGGATCTGGAATGCAAGAGTACGGTTTGATCTTTTCCGGAACGAAGCACGCCGAAAGGGCTGAACGTCTTTCGAAAAAAGTGATTGATGTTTCCGTGCTCCTGGAGAAACTTCAGTTTGAAAAACGAATCAGTCAGCCTGATTCAGGTGCGAGCGTCAAGGTCGCTTATCATGATGCATGCCATTTATCCAATGGGCAAAACGTGACTAGCCAGCCGCGACGATTGTTGAAAGCGATCGCAAATTTGGAGTTGGTCGAAATTCCCAATTCAGAGATTTGCTGCGGCTCTGCGGGGACATACAATATCGATCAGCCAATGATCGCTGGTGGTCTTGGGAAGAAGAAAGCTGCGGCGGTCATTTCAACCGACGCAAAATACTTGGTCACCGGGAATATCGGCTGCATTGTCCAGATTCGCAACCACCTGAAGGCCTTGGGGTCAGACATTAAGGTTTTGCATCTCGTTGAATTTCTTGCAAAACATGTTGTGTCAACGGATGAGGACACCGTGCGGAAAAAATTGAGTGAAACGGTTGAGATTTGCTCTGGCAAAAATTGAACAGGACGCTCTTGTGTCAGGTTGTTCAGCAACGCCGCATGAGATGAAGCATTGAATGGCCCCAAGCAGATGATCCGAAAAGAGTTGCGCAGATAAACCTTTCTAAAGATAAACCTTTCTAAAGATAAACCGTTCTAAAGATAAACCGTTCTAGAGGTAAACCGTTCTAGAGGTAAACCGTTCTAAAGATAAACCGTTCCAAACGTAAACCAATTCGCAGGTCAACCCATTGGCCTTATCGCGGGCACCAACGGTCAGCATGCGGCCGATTGATCCTGTCGCTGCCGCCGATTACTTGCCGTAGTCTTTTCCAGGCCAGTTGCCCCACCAGTCCATGAACAGCTTGTATTGTGCTTCGACAAAGTGTTTTTGACTTGGGCTTAATTGATCCGTCTCGTAGAAATGCAATTCGTAGTCGGGATCGCCGCTGAGAACGAGCAGGTACTTGTAATAGAGGACTAAGTCGGGTCCTTCGTCGAAAGTGGATAATACGGTCAGCGCTTCTTCCAATTCGCGGGCTAATCGCCGTGCGTCAATGTCTCCCGCCGCAGCCTTCTCGCATAAAGCCACATATTGCAGGACCTGTTCGGGAATGCAGTTTCCGATACCAGTGATGGCACCTCGCGCGCCGCAATGAACGAAACCATGATAGACCTGCGTATCCACACCCGCCATTAAGATTAGATCGTCATCGGCATGAGTAATAAATTCGCCGGCGTAACTTAGAGAATCGGCGCCGCCGAATTCCTTGAAGCCAACTAGATTTTTGAAGTCTTTTCGCAAATCGAAAAACAAATCAGCTTTTGTTTCGAATCCGTAATAGGGACTGTTGTAGATGACGGCGGGCAATTCCGGTGCAGCCGAAAGGATTTGTGCGAAGTGGTGTCGTTGAGCGGCCGACGACGTTCCACGTGAAAGAACGCGAGGTATTACCATCAGTCCATGAGCGCCGACGTCCTGAGCATGTCGGGCGTGACCGGCTGCTTGAGCTGGGTTCTGCGCTCCGGTTCCGACGACGACTTTCACGCCGGCATCGACCAATAGTTTAACACCATTTTGACGGTCCTCGGTCGTCAGCAATGGCCAATCCCCCATCGATCCACAATAGACGACCGCGTTCATTCCGACATCCATCATCTCTTTCCCTTTTTTGACGAGAGCGGGAAAATTGGGGGTTCGGTTTGCGAGACACGGAGTCATTAATGCTGGAATACAGCCTTGGAAAACGGAAGCGTCCATTGATTTTGCGATTGCTCAGATGTTCAGATTTAGTTTTGAATGCCAGTTGCGAATGGCAGCCTGTCGATGATCTGGTCGTAATGGATCAAGAGAAACAACATGAACCGATGGTGTCAGCGAGGTGATGCTTGTTTTTCTCGCCACCGAGCCGGATTGCAAAACCACTTGACTGTTGGGCATTTCTTGTGAAAATTCTACACTTTTCACACGAAAAAAACAGGCTCCAATCGTAGTCCTTAACGCAGCGGATTGATTGCAAACCAGTTGTTCGCTGTGTCGTTTCTAAATGCTCTCGCCACCAAAATTCGCCACGAAGAATTAATGAGCCTGTTATGATGCTCCATTGAGAGACGAGGTACTTCTGCAAAGTTTATGGGTGAGGGTCGATTTTATGATGAGGACACCTTTCTCCGGCTTTCCAACACAGGCAATGTTTTTGCCGTCTTACGAATCCAGCATCGTGTGCCAAGAATCTGGCGAGCAAACGATGGCTGGCTCCGATGAAGGCAAAAACGCAGCGAAACAACCGGTTTATCGTGTTAATTAAAACGGAATCCAAGTCTTGTTAACTTCCACCCAGCGATTTTTTGCCTGAACACTTTCCCAAAATTCATCCACAAACTTTGCAGAAGAACCTTGAGACGATAATCCTATCGAAAAATCAATTCAGTACCGGCTTAAAATGAAGTTTGACCAGAGACTCCTAATTCTCAAACATGCAGTCCGCTCATTCGTAATTCTGATTTTATGCATGACAACGGCTTCGGCAGCACCTGAAAAATTCAAGGATCTTACAGCGGACGAATACCAAAAGCGAATCGAACAAGTCGCAAAGCAGGGGCACACTCCAGTATCGGTAAAAGTTCGTGTCGAGAACGGCGTTGATTTCTACACATTGGAGACCATTCCACGCCGTACCGTATGGTCGACTCATCATCGAATGAGCCAAGAGTTGTTTGATGCCAAGGTTGCCTATTACAAAAGCAACGAATTTCATATCAAGTGGAAGCAAACCTACGAGCTCAACGGCAAAATTCTGTTGGTCGCCATCTGGGAAGAAACCCCGCGAGAATCGGTTTTGTTTTGGGGGGCTGATGCCACGGTGCCAACGTCAGGTCGCCGCGTTGGCCAGCTGAAACCATTTGATGACCTGATGCAAAAATTTTTGGTGGAACAGCAACTGCCGGGGGCATCACTCTCCATCTCAAGAAACGGAAAAACGATTTTTTTGAGGGGGTACGGATACAGCGATTTCGAAAACAAAAAACGAATGCCGCAAAACGCGTTGATGCGAATCGCCAGTATTTCAAAGCCACTCACCGCCGTCGCGATTCTGAAGCTGGTTGAACAAAAAAAGCTGAAATTGTCGGACAATGTTTTTGAAATCATTCCACATGAGCCCTTCGATCCCGATGCAACCGTTGACGCACGTTTAAAAAACGTCACCGTACTGCATTGCCTGCAACACACGGCAGGTTGGGATCGCGCCGTTTCCTACGATCCAATGTTCCGCGACATCACGATTTCCAAAATACTCAACGTTTCTTGTCCACCAGGAAAAGACAACATCATTCGCTACATGCTGAATCAGCCCCTCGATCATGACCCTGGTACAACGTACGCCTATTCGAATTTTGGTTACAACGTGCTTGGACGAGTCATTGAAGCGATTTCTGGCCAACCCTATCAGCGGTTCGTGCAAAATGCGGTACTGAAACCGGTGGGTGTCAACCGCATGAAAGTCGGTGCAAGTTTGCGAAATGGAAAGCAGTCGAACGAGCCTGTTTATTACGCACGGAAGAATGGGAAACGTGCCGCAGTCGTGGGTAAAGTTGGAGAAATGGTTTCAACGCCGTATGGAGCCTGGCATTTGGAAGCCATGGATTCGCACGGTGGCTGGATCGCATCGGCATCGGATTTGGTAAAGTTTGCCGCAGCAATCGATGATCGCAATCGCTCAAAGTTGTTGTCAAAGCAATCGATAGAAACGATGTTTGCTCGGCCTGTGGGAAAGCCTGGGCTCGACCCAAATGGTTCGCCGAAAGCCAGTTTTTACGGATGCGGCTGGATGGTTCGCCCGGCGGGTAGCAGCGAGAACACCTGGCATGGTGGGCTTCTTGATGGAACGTCAGCCCTTTTGGTGCGGCGTCACGATGGGCTGAACTGGGCGGTGTTATTTAACAAGGCGGATTGCAAAGATGGAAAGACGCCGTCGGGCAAAATCGATTCGCTCTTGCATCAAGCGGCCGCCAAAGTCAAAAGCTGGCCCAAGTAATTGCAAACTTACAGTCGGCCCAAAAAACTTTCGCCATCCTTCGTTAGGCATGCGACTAGTGTCCTTTTAGGGCATTGGCATTAACAAGCTCTTGCATCAACGTTTGTTGATATGACTCCGGATTTGCTGGTTCAGTACGTACGTTCCGTGAAAACGAAAAATATTGTGGCGGGAGTTCTTTGATTCGCTTTGAGAACATTTGATTTTCTTGTTGGAAAAGGTGCTCCATGTTGGATCGTAAAGAACTTGAAATAAGACTCATTCGATTCTCCAGACTCTCGATTTCGAGTTTGGGGCCGATTTCGCGTAGCAATGGCATAACGACGGATTCGATATGTAGCGTCGAAACGCCTTGTTGATGAAGTTGCCGAATGATCTCTCTTGATGCAAAGGCAGCATCGTGGTTTACGGAAACATTCTTACTCCCAAGCTCTTTAATTGATCGAATGCTTGATTTGTTGATTCCGATTTGGGCAACCTCGAAAAAGCGGGAAACAGTATCTCGGTGGTGTTCGTAAATTTCGACAAATACGTTTGACCCACCGAAATAATCTGACCATTGTTGGTGGCACGTGTAGAGCTTCCACGGAAACCGCGATTTGATACGCTCAATCGTGTCAGCTTCGGACCTCGCAAGAGTCTTGAAATTCTTGGTTCCAGCGATCGACGACTCTAGCATGTCGGCCTGATTGCGAATGAAATAGATCACTTTCGTTTCAAGACCAAGTCCTTTAAAAAAATCTCGGGTTGCCCGGATTTGGTCCGGTGTAAAAACATCAAAGCCTTCTGAACTAATAATGAAATTCTGAAAACCAGAATTCAGTACGTACTCTCGAAACTTGGATACAACTCCAGATGTTTTCTGCATTGCTAGGTCTCGGCGAAGCTGGTGATGCGCGAGGGACCCATTCAGACCGGGATAGCTCCAGCCAAGTTGCTGAAGTTCATTACGCAACTGGAACAATGCGAATTGGAGAGAGCTTGTCCCCGTCTTGTGCAATCCAATATGTAAAATTAATTGGCGGCTCACGTCCTGGAATCCTCTTCTGAGATGGGGAAACTTGCAGGTAAAATCGGCGATTTAATCACATTGGCAAACCGACGACTGGCCGCATCAGGGCGACGCGACCAGACCCGCGATGTACTTGCATTTACATCATTGGGAATGCTGCAAGATCGAAATTATTATTCTAGGCGACAAATGTTTCGCTTTTGCTTCGATTAACCTCCCAGCCATAAATTCGCAATTTTTACAATTGCCTCGTTTTCGGGATATGTGGCTTCGACTTCAGACCTCTGCGACTCTGCTGTTTCAATCCAACCGAGTGCAAACAGTGTTCTCGACATTTCAAGGTTCGCGTCATTTGACTTGACGATTTAAAAAACAGGTTCGGTCGCAGGTTACTTCTTACCCTTCAGTAACCGATTTCTCCATTTCAAAATCAATTGCTTTATTAATTCTCAAATAAAACGTCTGGCTCTGGTTCAGCGGCCCATGCGATTGGCGAAATTCGAATCAAAGGTAACGACTTCAACTAAGTGGTGACTTTCTAGCGGTCATTCTCGATGCCGCCCAAGGGCGTTTCTTCGTCATCCTGCTTGCTTGATTTTTCATCTTTGGATTTGGATGGAGCGGGTTTGCCTGGCTCGTCACCCTTTTCCTTCTTTCCGGCCGATTCTGGGGAAGGAGGCTTCGGCTTAATCGCGGTTGCCGGTTGAATTGCTTTCGATTGGTTAGCCGCTGATTTCTTCGACGCGGACTCCTTGCTTGCAACTGGATTTTTTTGCGGATCCCTTTCGACGTTTTTCCCCGGTTCATTTGGCTGCGCCCCTTCATTTGATTTAGACTCCGGGAAGAATAAATCAGAGTTCACCGGCTTGGGCTTGTCTTTGTTGTCAGGTTTTGATGTTGGATTTTCATCTTTCGCTACCGGTTCAAAGTCCGAATCGTCAACCTGATCAGTCCCTCGAAGTTTCTCCGGAACGATCCACGGAGCATATTCACGGACTTTTTCGGAAAGGTCAAATGGATCTCGACCGACAAACCACCAAACACATAGGATTCCAATCGGAATGGCAACTACGCCGCCACCAATGACTTTGAGGATTTCTTTAAACGCACTTCGTTCAGGCCTTCGAGGTCGAGAATAACCCAAAGAGCTTTTGGGGATGGCATCGGCGTCTTTGATTTCCAGGTCCGAAAACCCATCGTCAATTTGAATTCCTACCGATTCATTTCCACCAGCCGCCGACCCGCCGACCAGTTCGAGTGTTGGCGGAAGCCGATCAAAAACATCTTGCAACGGATACTCAGAATTGCATAACGGGCAGCGAACGTCTTGATCTGGCTGGCCAGCTGGAACGCGAATCGCTTCTTTGCACTTCGGACAATTTCCAATCATGTCTATTTCAAAAACCTAACGGGTAAAGATGCCGGTTTAGTGTAGCTTGCTTTTCCGAACGAAGCACGGGCATTGCCTTAGGCCATGAATCAGGTTTTTACCGACATTCTCAAACATGAAAAATAGATTTACCATGTCGTTTTAGAAGTCATCCAGCTTATGCCTTCAAAAAGGGGATTGTCATGAACCGATCCGAAACCGCGGGACCCTTTATCTTAGGAGTCCGCAGCCTTCCATGACCTTAACGGCACTCCAGGCTCGGAGTGGCTACGACGTCAATGTTGCATGTCGCTTTTCTGTGGCTGTTTTTATGGTGAAGGCATCGTTGATCGTCCAGTCCGCCGCTCCAACGCCGCCCAGTCGGTGATGGTCCTGCAATCGTAGCGTAAGAATCGGTCGCCAAAATCGGTCATCAGAATCGGTCATCAAAATCGGTCGCCAAAATCGGTCATCAAAATCGGAGTGCGTATCACTTCAACTGGCGGATTTGAAGTCGCATTCGCGATTCAGTGAATTCAATCATTCAACAGTAAGCATGTATGACGCGAAAGTTAAGCGATATCCTGACCGCAAATTCATAACCGATAAATGCGGTGTTGCTTCCAGAATCTCAAAAGGATCGCCGAACGTGATCCATGCCGTTGGTAATCTTGTTGGAATCGAAATTCCATTTGGATCAGGTTTACTTGTTAGTAAAAAGTCACCGCTAAATCGATGTAGATTGGTCCGCTGGCAGGGCGCTCGCGGCAAAGGGCTGGTCGTCCAGTAATCGAACCTCCCATTTGTGACCAATTTCATAGGTCGCGTTACGCCACTCAATCTTTTTTGCAAATGTCGCCTTAATCGCTGAGATCGAATAAACGGCCAAAGCAGCAGGGATCAACACGATAAACTTTGCGGCGCGGCGAGGAGTCATGGGTGTGATCTGTTCAGCAATTTCCTGATTGATCGCTCGCATGGTTGATTCGGTAAAGAGGTAGGCGACGAAAAGCAGTAGCTGAATGGAAAGTAAACCGGCCAGTAGCATGCCGGAGATTCCAAAATGTCCGTTTGCCAACTCGATTCCAGCCGTGACCAATGCGGTCACTACCATCCCCACGGTAAACAACATATGAAGGAGCGTAACAACAAAGCCCCATTCGTAGATTCGCGACCAGGTGAGCATTCGCGAATTGTATTTGATGCTAAATGGCACATCACACTCCTCGCGATTGACCGTGATTAGATCACCAATGAAAACAGTTTTAACTGAAAGCTTTCGCATCGCGCCATCAATTGGTCCATCGTCGACAATCGTCTTTCGCCACCGGTCAATTAATCCAGATTCTTTGATGTCCGAAAGACGCATGGCACAGCTTCCTGCCCAAGTGTGCTTGAATAAATACGTGACAAGCAATGCGGCCGCATTCCAGAGGCTTCGAATGATCGAGCCTGGTCGGTTTTCTTTGGGAGAAAACCATTGATTTCCGGTTACAACGCCAACGGTTGGGTCCTTCAACGGGCCCACCAGTCGTCGAAGCCAAGAGTGTGAGGGGGCAATATCTGCGTCAACCAACGCGATGACTTCAGTTTTATTCGAAATCGCAGCAATGGCTTGAACGATGGCACTGCACTTCAAGCTGCAGGTTTTCAAGCGAGACTGAAGAATAGAAATCTTCAATCGCGGGTGCCCTTCAAATTCTTTTAGGGATTCCCAAACGGGATCGGTGGCACTGTCAACGATGATCCTCAATTCGTAATTCGAATAATCCTGTGCCAACAGGTTGCGTATCGTCTGAGCAACAAATGGATCACGACCGCGAAGGGAGAGTATTACGGTCGCGTGCGGTTGAAAATCGGTTTGATTGGTGGTGACGGAATTGGGCAAGCTGATCCGAAACCATACGGCCCATGCAAGATGGTAAATTGCGTATCCAACGCAAGTCCCGAATATGATGACTGAAGGAGAGAACATTCAGTTGCTGTCTAAATCAATGTTGAAGAGCAATTCTTGGCAAGCGTTTCCGCACGCTGAAAAGTACTCCAAGTCTAATTAAATCGTTCAGAAAATGTTGATTTGACGCGGAAAATTGTTGTTAGAAGTCAATTGTGCCGTTGAAAACCGCAATTCTGAAGAAATTATTCTTTGACATGGTTTCCTTCCTCTGGAAAATTATCCCCTAATTAGCTTTATCACCAAGCCAAACCATTTCGGAAAATCCCACACAAACGACAAAAGCGGAATTCGATTGATTCGTTGAATCTGCCCCTTAGCGTTGATTTTATGAGTTGCCACTGACCCCGAAACGTAATTGGTTCCACCGGCGAGCTTTTTGTTTTGTTTCGCTTCGGCGCCAGTCACGTAGGCTTTGGCACGGCCGCCTGCGTGATTATGGTCGTGGTTTTGATGGCCGGCGAAAAGCTGGTCTGTCACGTCGAAAACCGGAATTCCCTGTTCAACCGAATTGGCTACCATCCAGCTATCCCAGTTTCCTCGCCCAATGGAAAATGCCGGAATCGTTTGATACATCGACGAAGGGAAAACAAAATAATCTTTACATAGAATCGATGCAAATGTTCCGTGACGTTCAGCTTTGGCCTCAATTCTTTGTTCCCACTCGGCGTCAAAGTTAAGCGGTTCGTTCTGATCGAAATCGCGACGTTGGCCAATCGCCAGGAATTGCTTGGCTGCCGTCCCTTCAATCGCATCCAGCATTCCTTCAATTGACCGGTTCAAGATGATGTCCGAATTTAAATACATCATCGTGGGAGCGGATGCATGTTGATGTGCAAGTTGAAAGACACTGTCTAACATCGGAGTACCGAGGTCATTCCGTTTTAAATTCGGTAGATGTTGAACCCCCAGTTCGTCAGCGATTTCTTTTACCCCGGCGTCATTACCCAGCAAAATGACTTCAATGTCGTCCGGCAGGAACGTCCAACTGGTAATCGCGTTGCGCTGAATGATATCGGCATGGCCTTCAAATGCCTTTGGCACAGCGAAAATCGTTAATCGTTTTGTCATTTGCTCATCCGTCTCCAGGCACTTTCTACCAAATGGAGGAGAGTTTTCGATAAGCAATTGTGCTTGACCGTATCGATGAAACCATAAAACGATCGACTAATTTTCGCATCCGAAACTGTGGTCGCTCTGGCCGCCAGCCTCTCCAGGCCGTCTCATCCAAGGCCTCAAAAAAAGCCTCGCGATACTTGTGCTCAATTCCGAAATGCCATGGCTTCCATTCGGTGGTAAAGTGAACGATTTTTGGATCGTTGGCCATTCGCTCAAATTCCTCGGCGTCAATCGGGCTGTGCTTTATTGACGGGTATTCATACACGTGCGTTCCCATGTTCCACTGCATTGGAAGCGATTTCCAGTGACCGTGCAGGACCACGTTCAACGCGTATTGGTCCCAACACCAAACGTGTCGCTCGTTCTCTTTTAGGCACGCGAGTAACTGTCGCGAAAGCTGCTTTTGTCGCCAACGCTCCAAGTTGATCACCAACACCCCACTATTAAAGTAAGGGGCCGAACCATCAATTCCCAATTCTTGGTAATTGGGGATCGGCCTATAGACCGCCAGATATGGATTCGACTTTTTTGCGTTGGCATTTCCCTTCTGGGCATCAACATATGGGCATGCGATATCCCTGGCTGCCCATAAATCAACACTCTCGACCGGTAGTTCCCATAATTCCAATAAGTCACCTCTCACCAGCAGGTCGCAGTCCAAGTAAATGACCTTGTCCACCGATTTTGGCAAAACATCTGCCAGCAGCAATCGAAAGTAGGCGGTATGCGAAATGTGGTGTGAAACGTTGAATTGCCGAAGTGCGTTTGAATCAAATTTGATCCATTGGAATTGGATGGGTAGGTTCGCTAGCGACTCTTTAAGCATCGATTTGTTATGCTGTGTAACCCCACCATCCAGCAAAAAGAGTTTGATTTGGCGTCCAGCTCGAAGATTCTGTGCAGCGGAATAGAGTGTCACAGCCAAGGGCATAATGTAGCGATCGTCCGTTGCGCATACCACAACTGGATCCATCGCATTCACACCATCCAATATGCAACCGCCCACAGTTGACGACCGCAGGGATTCTGCAGATTCTTCGACTGCGTCGTCGACGTGCGATTCGACGGTGGTTGGATTTTGGTCTTTCATCATGCGATATGTAAAACGACGATTCTTTGGGTTATGAGGCGGGCTTTTTCAGTAGCTTCGCCGCAAGGTCACCCGCTTTCAAAAACGGAGACACAAAAGGGTTATTGAAAACATTGTCAATGGTTGCTTTAGCACGATTGAACTCGCGCTCGAGCAACTCGTTTCGTTCCTGTAGTCTATTATCGTCACGCTCTAATTCGGCCGCGTGGGCCTGAAGTTCAAGAACGTTGTTCGTCTCGAAAAGTTTGTGGTGACTGAAAAGAAATTGATGATCGAGTTGACCTACAATCGTGGTTTCGTCAATTGGGACCAGCGATTCCGGCATCTCGCCGGCCGGAAACGTAAACATCTTATCAATCAGATCGACCAAACGATTTGACGCCGCAGAATGACATTCCAGGGTATCGTGTAAAACAAAATCTTGCTGAGCTAGTTTGCTTTCTGGTGGATTCAACAATTCGTTAAGCACTTTTTTCAGGTGTCGTTCCGTTCGGATTTGCCATACGGAATCAGTCAGTTGTGGGCAGTCGTTGTACTCGAGTATCGCAGTTGGAATCCCGCATGACATTCCCTCAAGAATCGCCGTCGATGGTGTTGTAATGAGTGCATCACATTCTTTTAGCTGCTGATGAAACTCGTCGCCATTCGCGTTGGAGAAAGAATTTACAACTCCCAGTTTTTCAGCAAGTCCACCAGTCAGTCGCCACGTGACATCCACCCGCTCCTTCATGAAATCCAGGGCTTTCTTTAGATCGAAAAGGCTTTCTTCAACATTCAAGATTTGTTCATCGGTATAGCCCGGCCACTTCGCGGTCATTACGATCAAATGCTTTTTCGATGTCAACTGACGCAATGGATTTTGCTTTTCAAAGTTCGCTAAATCATCAAGTCGAGGCAGGCCGATCAGTTCAATCTTCTTTCGATTTCCCCAAAAGCTAAGTTGCCGGGCTTGAGATCGCCCAATGGCGGCAACTTTTTCCGAAAGGACTGGCCTCATTGTCCAAGGGCATGCCGGTTCTTCATTTTGAGTCTCGAAAGCGTTCCGCCACTCCAGAATGCCGTCGATTGCATAAAGAGTCCGGCATCCTTTTTGTTTCAGCTGATTGATCGCCGTGCGAAATCGTCGGAAATGTTCCGAGAAAAAAATCGCCAGGTCGCGGTTTGTCGCTACGTCAGCCACTTTTTCCGAGGAGATGATTTCTACATCCAGCTTGGATGCCAACGGCCGCGCATGATGGGCCACTTCTTCGCCTGTCCCAACGTAATAAACTTTGCCGCACATGAAATTGTCGATTCACTTTTGACGCCAAGGACTATCGCAATGGGGTAGGAAAAGTGGCGACGAGCCACTTCGCAAAATGGGCAGCGTTACTGCGGGATCGTCGTCGCTTTGCCATCTTTTCGATCACAGAGGTAACCGTAGACCTGCAGGTCGATATCATTGGGAAGGCTCGTTACGCTACCATCACAAATCAGGAAATTGCATACCGTTGTGTGAAATCCCCCGAATACAGTCCATGTTTGCGGAGGTTCCGGAAACTTGGTGCGGGCGATACCAAATAATGGACCGCCTACTCGCATTGTGTTCCCAGGTTCATCGCCGTTGTACATGCATCCGTCACCGTAACCGCCTGGCTCGTTCAGCCGTCGTCCATTGAGCGCTTTCTCACCAACGCATAAGGTATTGGAGAGTCCATCATTGATACTGCTGAATGTGTATCTGCCACGGTAATTTTTCAATCGCCCGTTTGCGTCAATTCGATTGTCTTTTCTCAATCCTGAATTGAAAACACCATTGGTCTCGGTCTTGAAGCCAAAATTGTCGTTGTATCCCGTTGAACCAATCGCACTGCCAGCGTTGCCGGCGTAATCGCCGCAAACACCCACAGGAAACCCGTCTCGTTCTTCGAATGTGCTGATCTCACCCGGAAAACGTCGCGAAGGACAGACAAAAACCGGAACACTCGTCTTTAAGATTTTTTCATCTTGTTGATTGTATGGCAATCGCCAGGCAAAAGCGTCATAGACGTTATCCAGTTCCATATAAGGCATGATGAAAACATGCCAGGAAAGATAGCCGTCGGCCGGACGCGACGGTGGAATGAATCGTCGGGTGTCGTGAAAGTTCTGTATCGCCAGTCCCATCTGCTTGAGGTTGTTTGCGCACTGCGTTCGGCTCGCTGCATTGCGAGCCGATTGTACCGCTGGGATGACTAACCCCATCAAGATTCCAATGATGGCAATGACAACCAGCAGTTCAATCAGGGTGAATCCGCGTAACGATTTTTTCATTGTTTTCGACCATGGTGAGCAAACAAAGTAGCTAGAGAATCCTTCCATTCAACATCCATCTTTGGGACCCTGTCCCAAATTTCTCATTACAGGAAAAGTAGTGGGGTGACGACTAAACGATAGTTTTTCGCCGACCTATTTTCAAGCATTCAAAAACCATAGGCCATGGCCTGCACCTCAGCAAACAGATTTCGCCGTCAAAAGGTGTGAAACAGTCCTGTTCTACGCAACAAAACGGTTAAAGGGTTTGGACGGCAAAACAGAGATAAAATTCCACAGCAAGCGTGTAGCGGGTCGTTCTCAACCCAAGTAATTCGCTACGCAAGTGAAATGACGTTACAAGGTGCCTAGATGCCCAATTGCGCTAGTTGCCCCTTTAAATTGCTGATTTCCGTCATGATGGGCAACCAGTTTTTCGAAAAAGTCAATTTTTGCCACACGTAATACATGCGAAGCGCAAGGAGTCGACGCCGGATTTCTTTTTTGGTTTGCGTGGACACGCCTCTTTGAATCCACGTTTCACCCTGTCCAAAGTAAAAATCGGACACGTATTTTAGCGTGGTTCGAGATTCCTCAATCAAATGACGCAAGGAAGAATGGGGCACCCATCGGCCAGTATGGCCCGCATTTAACATTCGACTAAGCACATCGATTTCATCAAACCCGCGAACTCCTTCGGCTGTTCGGCCGAATTGCGGGTCATATCGAAAACGATTTTGGATTTCGCGTTTTGTGGCAAAGTTTGCTCCATACGGAAGCGTGTCGAGTGAATCAATTTCGAAACTCTCATTCCCCATGTCGCGTCCAGCAAAAACACCGACGCAAATCTCCCAATTTAGTTGAACCCAATTCGGGATTTTATGTTCGAAATGCGGGACGATTTTGCCACCGAAAAAAGCCGAGTCAGGATATTCTTCAGTTGCAAGATCATAAGCATTTATCCAATTCGAATCGACCAAGACGTCGTCGTCCGTCCAAATGATATAGTCGCCTTGCGCATGGTCAATCGCACAATTTCGGCTGTAAGAATGCCCCTGGTTTTTCTCAGTGACGACACGGATCGGTAAGCGATCGGAGAACCCTAAGCAGATCTCATTTGTTGAATCGGAACTATTATTGTCGACCACGATCAATTCCCAATCGATTTCGGATTTTCGATCCATTGCGACAAGTGAGTTCAACGTCTTCACAATTCTAGTGGCGCCATTCCAAGTGCAAATTGCAATCGTGAATTTCATGATCTGACCTCGGCCGCTTTCATGATAAGGTCGCGAAGTTGTGCATAGACGGTGATAGGATTCAGTTGCGATTCCACATAGGCAGCGCAGGCATCAGTCAGTTCGGTCAAACGATCCGGTGAATTGGCAATCGAGATAAGACTGTCAGTGAACTGATGCCAGTCATTGGAAAGGACTGAGCAGATTCCTATTGAGCTTTCCAGTCCCGCGAGTCCAGCCTCGGTTGAAACCAAGGGGGTTGCATGTGCAATCGCGTCAATACTTTTGATTTTCAATCCGGACGCGATTACCGCTGGATTGATAGCAGCATCGATTGATGCATAAAATTGGATTGAGTCGACGAAGCTGCCCAGAAATTCAACATTGTCAAAATTCAACAGCGAATCCAAATCCTCTTTTTGCAAACCACCGCCAATTCGTAAAATCGGCGTTGGGTTTGATTGACGAAGAATCGTGGGCCAACATTCTTTCAGAAAGAACTCGATGCTCTTTTTGTTGGCGATTCCAACTGAGCCCACAAATCCAATCGCAAATTCGTTAGGTCTCTTTTGTTTTGCTCCCTTGCTTTTCAGTGCAGCCGCGTGTTTTACCAAACAGATTAAATGCTCCGGTAAATGCTCGCTAATAAATAATGCTTCTCGCTCTTGAATGGCCAACACCGCGTCGGCAGACGACAGGGCATCCATTTCCTGTTGCAATGTAATGTTCAACCAGTTCTTTTCTCCGATCGCTTCGAGTTCTCTGCTGCGAACGTTCATTACGTCAATCGAGTCAATGACCAATAACGGACCGCCTGAATAGCGGAGCGGATTGCACATATACGATAGTGCCACGTATTCGAGTAAGACTACATCGACATCCCTCTTTTTGGCTTGACCGACAACATAATCGGCAATCACGTGAGATTCAAAGTCTCGCAATGAAACCGTTTGCTCGAAACTTTCATCTTTTTTTGAGGAGGAATTGGTGGTGCGTGGCTCTTTGGTCAAGCCGTCGACCCAGCCAGCCGCTGTTCTTATTGCTCGACCCGGCATTCCGGGCCCACACCAATTCACATCGGTGTTTTTCAAGCCTTGATTCCATTCCGCTACTTTCAATTCTCCGATAAAGCAAACGGTTACATCGCAAAATGTTACTAGGTATTTCAGCATTTCTGCGATTCGTTCAGACGAGCCACGTCTGTCCAGCCAGAACGGAACATCGGTGACCAACATCAAAGTTGGCATCGAATCGCTTTTTGAATTTTGTGACTGCGACTTCATGCTGGAAAGCGGAATTTCTCACCGCCGTTGTAACGTTAGGATGTGTGGGCGAGTTCGCCAAACGTGACTGGCTTGTAACAACAAAGCGTTTGTGACGGTTTATTATAGGTTCACACGGGGCGATCGACGCGGAAAATCGCTTGGCTGAAGTGCCCCCAACCCGAACCGGGATGCGTTACGGTCCTCACCAAGCGTCTTACGATAGCAGCAAGGCTGATAAAATGGGGCGATTGGCAAACTGCAGAAAAACACAACCGAATTAATCATCGAAAGTTGACATAACCCAATCCATACCAGTGGTATTATCCAAACGGTATCATGCGGACGTTGCCGATTTTGATGTTCGATTCGATCAAACGATTGATTAGAATGTCGGGCCCATTCTGTCTGAGACGCTTGTGCGATATCGGCGTGTGATTCATGCTCAAAGTTCTTGATTCTTCCTGCGCGGCCGAAGACTTCCCAATCTAAAACGTATATTTCAATTTCTTTTAATTCAGACAACACAAAGCATTGTGCAACTCGGTAATGACGTAACTCGCGCCTGCGAAAATTCGGTTGTGAACGTTGCCCGCCGCGAAAACAGTGCAAGTTGCTTTGCCGGGTATGTCCGAAAAGCTTGACTTGAAAAATTTGACGTGAATCCAAACAAGGAAATCTTATACACGCCTGACCCGCCGCTTCGAAATCCGCTGCGCCTGGCTGTATCGATCTTTGTAGATAATTGGTCGCGTAGAGAGCTTTGTTTTCAACTTTTTGCGCGAAATATCAAATCACAGTACCGACAAACGGTTCTTGGGTTCCTGTGGCTTGTTTTTCCAGCATTGGCGACCACATTCGTTTGGCTGTTTCTGCGAGACAACGTTGTCAAATTCAGCGATGAGGGGCAGACGTCATCTGCTTATCTGCTTTACGTTCTGGTAGGGATGATTCTTTGGCAATGTTTCACCGAAGCCTACATGGCTCCGTTGAATGCGTTTTCGAGCAACCGACAAATGCTCGTGAAAATCAACTTTCCACGTGAGATTGTCGTGTTTGTCTCGCTTTGCGAGGTCCTTTTTAATGCTGCAGTGCGCAGCCTCGTTTTGATTCCGTTTTTGATTTACTATTCCGGCGATTTTTCGGTTTCGCCACAAATGTTTTTATATCCCGTATTCCTGTTTGGCTTGACATTGATCGGAATCTCGATTGGGATTTTTCTTGTTCCCATTGGTGCATTGTATCATGACGTAGGCCGGATGCTGACCGTCATTTCACCGATCTGGATGGTTCTGACTCCGGTCATCTATCCGGTTCCCGAATCGTCCCCTGCGAATTTTTTGGTTTATTTAAACGTTGCTAGTCCTGCATTAATCACCGCGCGAGACGCAATGCTGGGTTCACCGATGACGTTGATGCCATTTACGATTGCGATGATCGGCATTTACATTCCGATCTTTGTGTTTGGCCTCCTTTTCTATCGAATTGCAATGCCAATTATCCTCGAAAGGACGGGGAGTTAATGTCTGAGCGTAATGACAAAAAAAATCTTGCGGATGCGAAAGACGAAGTTCAGGGAATTGCAAATGTCGTTGAGGTTCGTGACGTTTCTAAAACCTATTGTCGCGATTTGCAAAAGTCTCTTTGGTATGGCGTGAAAGATATTTTTCGCGAGATGTCCTTTCGGAAATCGTATGCAGGTGAATTGCGTGAGAAGGAGTTCGAAGCAGTAAAAGACGCCTCTTTCAATGTTAAGTCGGGAGAATGTGTCGCGATGCTTGGTCCCAATGGGGCCGGGAAAAGTTCGATGTTGAAAATGATGAATGGCATCCTTCGTCCAAATTCGGGATCGATAAGAATTCGCGGACGTGTAAGTGCGTTAATCGAACTGGGAACCGGGTTTAATCCGATCCTTTCCGGACGGGAGAACGTCTTTATCAATGCGTCGGTACTGGGGTTTTCTCGTGAGGAAACCGAAGAAAAATTTGATGCGATTATGGCGTTTTCTGAAATTGGAGAGTTTATTGATGCTCCTGTTCAAACCTATTCCTCTGGGATGCGAGTTCGACTTGGGTTTGCGGTTGCTTCCCACCTTTCTCCGGATCTTCTTTTAATCGATGAGGTTTTGGCGGTGGGAGACTTGGCATTTCGGATTAAATGTTACGATCATTTACGAAAACAAGTCGAAAGCGGAATGGCGGTGATTCTTGTATCGCATATTGTTGCAATGATGCCTAAGTTCTGTACGCGGGCTATCGTTTTTGAAAATGGTAAGATCGCGTTTGATGGAGATATTATCGAAGGTATTGCCGAATATCAACGCATTTTGGGTATTGAAAAAGCAAAAAGCGGGGCCATGCAACGTCTGGAAGACGATCTCGATGGTGTGGATGAAAGTGGGAGCAAGCCAATGGCGAGTTCTTCAAACACAAGTATTGCAACGGCAAGAACGCTGTCTTTGGAAAACGAAGAAAAAAACGTTTTTAAAACGGGGGATTCGCTAAGGCTGGAGGTTCGCATCCGCTCCGAATCGGATCAACCGAACTGCGCAATCGTTGCCAATTTAAATTCATCAACGTTTGGCAACGTCTCTACCATGGCTTCGCGTTCCTCAAAATTCAACGTCGACCTAAAAGCTGATGCAGACACCGTATTGCATTTGACACTCGATCAACTCCCGCTTGTCGACGGTGCTTATTCATTTAACCTTTCGCTATACGGTTCCGAGCGGGCCCTGTTGTTGGATCAGAAATCTGCATTAGCCAGCTTCAAAATTCTTAATGAAAGAGCACGGTCTCTCAAGGGCGTATTGGCTTTGTCACCTGATTGGAAGAATGTCAGCTAAGTTTTGCTTTTGCATTTTTGTAGAGAACGAACTGTCCATTGAAAGCTCTTAAATCAAATCTACGAATGGTTTGAGATTTTTCTAACAGTTCAAATGGAGATAAGGTGACTACTTATCGGAGGGCTCTTTTGGGCGTTCTTTTTCCGGTTCAGGCTTTGGGGCCTTTGTAGGATCCCCAATCGCTTTCAGTTTGGCTTGGGCGGCCGCAAGTTTCTTTTCTGCAACCGAAATTGCTTTTCGATCGATTTCCATTTGCGATTTCGCGAGAAATCCGCGTTCAAACATTGCTTCGGAATTATCAAGTCGAAATCGCTTTTGTTCCAGCTCCCTTTTGGCGTCGAAGATTTCCATTGTTGCACCAATTTTGCGATGGTCCTCGTGGTCGATGCACATGCGATGTAATGCTTGGGCCCTCTCGAGATTGAAACGGTCGATCCGCATTTGAAAAGCAGACAGCAATCCCTTCGCAAAGAGTGTTTCACTGTTTTTCAATGATGCTTTTGCAGCTTCTAATTGTTTTCGAGCCTCTGCTTCGGAAAACCGAACCGTGGCAAAGAGTGCTGCTTCGATTCGGGTCAGTCGAGCCTCAATCGAACTCAGTCGAGTTTCGATCGTTTCAACCCGTTTCGTTTGTTGCTGCCTCGTTTTTCCACCTGTGTTTTCATCTTGACCGATGATCGACGAGCATTGCATCAAAATGTAGGGCCCGACAAAAATGCAAATCGCAGTTGGGTTTTTCAAGAGAAAGACCGATCTCATTCCGACTAAAACAATATGAAATAAAGGTGCCGGAGGGAAATTGGGGCGTGGTCGCCTCGGATTAAACATTTTCATTCCAGTTTCTGGTGAGCAAATCATCGGTTAATTGTCTTGGGTGCTTGCCCCGTTTTGAACTTCGCCAATTGCTCAATGTAGTGTTCGGAAGTGGGGTCCATTCTTAGGCACTTTTCCATCAACTTGATCGCACGATCGACTTGCCCCAAATTAAAACAGACGTCAGCAAGTGTATCCAAATAGGTCGAATTGTTCGGTTCATTCTTGCAGACCAGCTCCGCCGTCACCAACGCTTCATCAAGGTAAAGCTTGTTTGTGGTGCAAACCCACGCGTAATTGTTGTTATATAAACCGGAGTTAGGATACTTTTTTAGCACCTTCAGGTGTCCCGCGCGGATCTGTTCGAACAGCCGGTCCGCAAGCTCTTTTCCTCCATCCGCGTTGCGTAACCGTGGTAAGTACTCTTCGGCAATTGTTGCGCTGTGCGGTCGAAACTTTAACGCGATCTGAAGGGCGGCAAAAGCATCATCAATTTTGTTTTCATTCAGAAACTGATCAAATCGATAAAGCTGAACTTGATTGGGAAAGAAAGTGTAACTTGCCATCGACGAATAAGCTCTTAACGTTCCAGCCACATCATGAAGCTGCCCTTCCAGGTAATTTGCAGCCAACAGACCTTGTTCGGGTTTCAGTTCGTCCAGCAGTGTTGACCGAGCATTGCCAAGCTCCCAATCCTGAAACCCGCCCGTTTTCATGACCATGCGGCAGATCTCAACACCCACCTCTTTGAAGCCACGGTCGATCAAACCGGATCGAACTTCTCGATTTAGATCCCCATAAAGCAGTAATTGTTTCGCCTTTTCTAAATGCTCGTTCGACGCGGCGGAATAGTGGGGCTGCGATTTTGCAAGCTCTTGGCCGGTCAAACCGGCCAAGTAAAGAGGCAAAGGGGATGGAAGCGATTCGCCGATTCTCAATCGGGTAATCTCCTCCGTCGATTTCCAAGCTGCTAGATAGCAAGCGTATGCTGGCTCAAACTCCCTGTCCTCCCGATGCAGATCACCCAACGCGACGCCAACCCCAAAATCAAAATCCTGGATGGCGATGCATTTTCGGAATGATTCCTTGGCTCGATCGCGTTGGTTAAGAAGCAAGTAGGTTTGTCCCAGATGCGCATAGTCGATTGCCGCCAAGTCCGACCGATTGGTCACCGTTGTCAGGAGCTGATCAAACTCATTTTCGATCAATTCATCTGGCAGTCTTGGGCGCAAGAACTGACGGAGTTTCTGCATTCGGACCACTTTGCTGTCGGTCGATTGTTCCGCGAGCACCAGCCACCAGTAGCTCGCCAAAGAAGTGCCATCAAATGTTTTTGGCAGGTCGTTAAGCAGGCTTTCAACAACCGTTGGGAAGTTCTGATCGGTCACAAGCGGGGCAATTAGCTGGTAGAACAAATCGGTCTGATCGTTGTTCATTAGTCCTTGGCAAATAGCCTGCAACGAAGAGGCCGATTCCGTTTCAAACTGACTGAACGCAAAAACCGTCGAGCGATAAACCTCTTTTGCTTGTTCGTAAAAGCCCATCTGATAAAGAAAACCAGCGAAGTCGCAAAACGAACTTACGTCGGCGGTTGGATCATCCCAGCCTTTGGGCCGGTATTGCCGAATGCGTTTATTGAATTTGACAAATGTCGCATCGGAAAGATCTTTCATTCCCAACACTGCAAAGGCCTTGTCGAGTCTCGCTATTGAATTAAAGGCTTCAAATGCTTTTAGGCGATCCGTTTTGGACAGATATTCACACGCGGTTTCCAGTTCGCCACATGTAAACAGAAATTCCACGATTTGCATCACGGCCCTGTTATTCACGTTGTCAGTCCACGGCGTTCCTTCGGGTAGCGCAAGATCATCGACAAGAGCATCGGCAAATTCTTTTAAACGCGATAACTCGGCTGAGAATCGCTTCTCGTTACCAGCCAGACGGTGGAAATTGATGGCTTCACAACGTTTCTCAAGGTTTAATTCCGTGATCGGAACCTGTTCTTCTTTCCAGGTCACGTCCGATAGTGCACTCCATCGGTGCTGCTCGGCCAACAAATTGATTTCCGCGATCTGTCGGGTTTCACCATCAAGTTTTTCGACCACCGACATTGCCGATTCAAAATCGTCATTCGCGCGGTGAGCGCGGATCAAAACAAAGCGTTGATAGGGATCAGCCTGTCCCGAATTAAGCTCTTTCAGTTTCTGCAGTTCTGAGGAAAGTGAATCAGTGGTTAAGGTCAGCCACAAATAATCGGCGACAATATCATCAAAATAGTACGACGAAATTTGTAGTTCTTTGAAGTTCAATGCAATTTCTGATATTGCGTTTAACGCCTCGGTGGTTTGATTTTGTTTCAGGTAGCTTCGAAGGAAATCCCGATTCACAAAGACTTCCGATATCTTTTGCCGCGTCTGGAAATTAGGTTCCTTCTTGATCAGCTTCACCAACGAATCAACCTGGTTCGCTTTGATCAATAATCGTGCGATTCGAACCTTCTCATTTTCCGTTCCGTCCCGAAATTTGCGGATGCGAGCGATTGTTGATGGATCGCTATTTGGATAGATTCCGTATTCGAAATCCTTCAATATCGTCGCAGCGCGTGCCACGACCTCTGAATTTGAACTCTTTAAGGCTTGCTGCAATTTGGCTTCAGTCGGTTTTCCAATACGCCAAAGCCCATTGGCGGCCGCTTGCCTGACCGAAAATTTCGGAGATTGTAGATCATCAATCAACGAATCGATTTGTCGTGCTAATTCGCCTTGCGTCAGGGGAACGGCTTTCTGTTGTGCCAGCAAAACGGATGGGGGTAGAGTTGCTCCGACAACGATACACAATACGAACGAAACTACGAACGAAAAATGAAATTTAGATTTCCAGCGATACTTGCGAGGAATTGGAATCGCTCGGTTGATAACAAAATTGCTCATAGGTTCTTTTAGCGGCTGATGCGCAACCGCGGCATATCGTTGTAGAAAAATCTGATTCAGCTAAAAGTTTAACCGATACACTAAGCAATTGATCAGTGCACCGGCTGATCATTGGAGAATTGCATTTTTTCCAACAAAAATCAGGCGCGGCCTTGCCATTGAGTACCAGTTACGTCCAATTCCATAGATTCAATTGGTCAGAACTGCCTGATTTTTGGGCGGGAAGCCAGCCAGAAGAGTTGCCCCAGCTCAGCGAATCCTTCACCCATTACAGCAAACACCCAAGCCGCGGCTGCAAGAACGTCCGAGCATTTGACTTGCTCATAACACACCTGCTTTGAGCTGATTTCAGTTTCTAAACAATGCCTTCCAGGGTTTGCTGCGAGCTGTTTCGTCCCGTCTATCGCTTTCGATCAAATTAACCCACTGCCTCGGAATTGCGTGGCTAAAAAATGCATGGTTCTCCGAGTCATCGACCATCAGATCTAAAGCACACCATCCTGTCACGCGGCGACCTAATTGAATCAATGGCTTGCCGGTCACCGTTAATTCGTGTTGGTAGAATTCTCGCTTGCTTTTCACCCAAGCGATTATCTTCAAACAAATCTTCGACTCAGAATTCCACTTCGATTTATACGGCGGGATATGACGTCGGTAATAAGGGCAGGAGAGCGGCTAACGATCATTTAAATGATTTTGTTTCAGGCTCATTCTTTTGCTGAAACGTCTCTGATTCACCTGCGAAACAAATCGAATGGTTCGTACAGATTTTTTAACCACAGCCCGAAAGGTCGATTTTGATTCGAAGCACGCAACGCCAATCGCATTTTGGGGCAGGATGGAATCCGATAGGCACCTTGCGCAAATCAGATGGAATTTGGATAATGAAAAAGCGGCATGTTTTTAATTAGAGCAGGACAGATTGATGGCAAAGAATGTTTTAGGAACGGATTTGGAAGTTTGCAGTATGTCACCCCGTACTGGATTCTTTAGAGATGGATGTTGTAACACCGGAAAAGGTGACCAAGGTCTTCACCTCGTTTGCGTAGAAACAACGGAGGAATTTTTGGCGTTCACAAAATCGGTAGGGAATGATCTTTCGACACCCATGCCCGAATACGAGTTTCCGGGATTAGTGCCGGGAGATCGTTGGTGCTTGTGCGCGTTGCGTTGGAAAGAAGCTTATGAGGCCGGATGTGCACCCAAAGTTAATCTTCGGGCGACACACATGTCGATGCTGGAGTTTGTCGATCTCGACGTCCTGAGGTCTCATGCCGTGCAGGACGATGTCTGATGCCCAACGAAAAAAAGGGTTGGTCTTGATTGGAGATTCTTGCTCGGCTTGCGATCGTGCGCTCACCCCCAGGAGGTGACCATGCAAACCTAAACGATGGTTGGGCGTTGGCTCGCTGATTTTCAGACGCACCTGGTTGTTCTTTTCAGTTGCTCACATTTGGGTTGACCAGCATTAAGTCGGGACGGATGCGATCTCCTCATTCCGTTGTGTGATTGCGGCATTTGCTATTGCCTGCGAGTCGTTCTCGCGATTTCGTCGGCGTTTTCCCTTGCGAGATAGAAATTAGAGGTTTTGAAACATAAAACTAAGGGGATGACGGATCTATTTCGCCTCATACACTAACTCGCCCCCGACAAACGTGTAGGTTACTTTTGCGGACGGAATTTCGTCATCAGGAATAGTCATGATATCTTTTGAGAGAACCACTAAATCGGCGAGCTTTCCAGCAGAAATTGAACCGCGATTCTTTTCCTGAAAAATCGCAAATGCCGCGTCCAGTGTGTAGCTCTTCAGCGTTTCCAAACGGGAGAGTTTCTGTTTTTCGAAAAAGGCTTCTCCGTTTTTCATTTTTCGTGTCGTGGTGGCATAAAACCCGAGGATTGGATTCACCGGTTCAACCGGCGCGTCGCTACCATTTGCGATGATGGCTCCCGATTCCAGTAGCGATTTCCAGGCATATGCTCCTTCTTCGCTTCGTTTCACTCCCAATCGCGATGGTACGAATGGGCCATCGCTAGTGCAGTGAATTCCTTGCATCGACGCGATCACCCCCATTTTTCCAAATCGTGGAATGTCGTCTGGATTCAAGTGCTGCGCATGTTCAACTCGCCACCGCAGTTTTCTGTCGCCGGCTTTCCGGTAAAACGTTTCGAACATGTCTAGCATTTCGCGATTCGCACGATCGCCAATCGCGTGCACGCAGAGTTGTAAATCATTTTCGAATGCGAGTTCTGCCGCTCGACGTATCGTTTCGATTGGGGTCACAACCAAGCCTGTGCTGTCGGCAAGGTCTTCATATGGTTTTAGTAACCAGGCGCCATGTGCGCCCAAGGCTCCATCGACCATTTGCTTAATGCCGCCCACATCTAGGCGGTTTCCACCATAGCCCCGGAGCGTCCGAATGCTCGGAATCCCTTTTTTCAACGCTGCATTACTTGTGCGAAGCATGATCCAAGTTCGCATCGTCAAACGATCGCGATCAACTAATGATTTCATGCGTAACGCGTCATTGACCGACATGCCCGCATCAACGAAAGTCGTTACACCAAACTTTAGGCACTCACGCTGCGCAGTTTCGACATATTTATTAAACTCTCGGTTGAGGTCACCGACCGACATTCCTGACCGTGACTTGGTCAATGCGCGGCTGATGAGCCCTTGTGCCGTTTCTCGGAAGACACCAATCGGGTCGCCGTCCCTGTTTCGCGGGATTTCTCCACCTTCGGGCGGGATTGTTCCGCGACTGACACCCGCCTCTAACATGGCGCGTTGATTTGCGAAGCTCATGTGACCACTTCGATGTGTCAATAAAACCGGGTTATTGGGGCTGATTTTTGAGAGCTTGTCGTGAATTGGGTAGCCGTCAAAATCCGGAACCGGTTTGTTTTTCCAAAGGGACTGGTGCCACCCGCGGCCGATGATCCATTCTCCTGGTTTGGCGTTGTCTGCGGCTATTCTTACCATGTCGACAATTTCGTCCCAGCTTTTTGTTTGTGTCAAATCCAAGTTCATCAACATGCGGCCAATGCCGGTGAGATGCGCGTGCGATTCGATGAAGCCGGGGACAATTAGCTTGCCTTTCAGGTCCATTACTTTCGTTCCATTGGATTTTTCCAAAAGAACCTCTTTGGTCGTTCCTACCTTAGTGATTTTTCCGTCTTTAATCGCGATCGCTTCAGCGGTTGGTATCGATTCATCGATGGTGACAACCTTCCCATTGATTAAGATGAGGTCAGCATCAGCAGCATCCAGTTCACTGGACGTAGAAAACGAAAGGTGAGACGCAATGAGAAATGCGGCGGTTAAGCACAAGCGAGATGTCAAGCAGTTGGGGGCGATTGGCAATTTGATTTTGTGCATGGAGAGGTAGCCCTAGACGACGAAGTTTACGCTCCTAAGATAATCCCCGATTCATTCGATTGCCAGCGTTGCTCTCTGCAGGTCGAATCATTTGCAATTCGGCATTCGAATAATGTAAAGCCACACTTACGAAGATTCGGAGTGTTACAACGTCGAAGAAGTAGTGGATGCGATCGATGTGGACCCCTTGTTTTGATCGCGATTGATTTGATTGAACCTCGCAGCAATCTCTCCGTCTCGTTGTGCATCAACGGGGCAATTGATTGGCAACAATACGCTAAAGATGCTCCCTTGCCCGAGTTCGCTTTCTACCTTGACCGAACCACCCAGCAGGATGCAAAGCTCTTTGACAATGGAAAGCCCAAGGCCTGTTCCTTCATATTCTCGCGTCAAAATCGATTCGCCCGTGGCGCTTTTGCCTTGTCGGAATTTTTCGAAAATGATTTCCAAGTCATCGTCAGCGATACCGACACCGGTATCTTCGACTTGGACTTTAAAGAATTGCCCCTTCGATTGAAGCCGAATTGTGATTTGCCCGCCTTCGGGTGTGAACTTGATCGCGTTGGAAATCAAGTTCGTCAAAATCTGTTGGAATTTAGCTTGATCCTGAAAGATCAAATCGAGTTTCGATTCGACCTCGGTCAACAGTTCGATGTTCTTCTCGTCGACAAGTGATTGCACCATTTTGCAATGTGCGTCGATCACAACCTCTAAGTCAAATTCCGTCGGTTTCAGTTGCATCTTACCCGCCTCGATTTTTGCAAGATCAAGAATCTCGTTGATCATCTCCAGCAAAACGCGACCGGACTGCTGGATGTTTCGGGCAAATTTTTTCTGTTTGTCGTTCAAGGTATCGAAACTTTGAAGGACTTCCGAAAATCCGATGATACTGTTGAGTGGGGTCCGAAGTTCGTGGCTCATATTGGCCAGGAATTCACTTTTTAGCTTGTTCGAGTCATAGAGTTGCAAGTTCAGTTGCGCAAGTTCATCGACCTTGGCATCAAGATCCAAGTTAACGTCGCGCAATTTGGACTGTGTATCGACAAGGTGACGAAGCATCTTATTGAACGACGAGGCTAGTGCCTGAAACTCATCGCCCGTTTGCAAATCAGCTCGCAGGTAAGTATTGCCTTTACTGATTTCATCACTAACCGATCGTAAATGTGAAAGCGGTTTGACGACGACGTATCGAACCACGACATACATCGCGAACATGGAAATAAATGCGGACGCAATGGCCAATGCGATGATGGATGCTCGAGAGCGATTGACGCCTTTTCGGAATTCACTCGCTGGCAAATCGACGCGGAGAAAATGTTGGGGAGGATTGTCTCCATACAGCGTTTTTCCTTGATCACCGTTTGTTGTATTTGGGGCATCATTCAGCAATCCAGGACCCACTTGAACATGACATTCTGCGCAGGTTGGAGTGAATCGAATGGGCGTATAAAACTGAAACGACTGACTGAAAGTTCGGCTCGCACTAATGTTCTCGTAGTAAACTGGTGAAAGCTGGCGGGTGACCAACTCGGAAGCATCTACAACGTTTTCCTTCGGCAAAGTCGGTTTGTTGTCTAACGGTTGGGTGGATTTCCGCTCGTCTAATTTTAGCATTAAGTCATACAGGATTAATCGTTCGCCAGGGTCAGCGCGATTAGGTTTGATGTACATGAACGTTTGTTCGTCCGGTTGTATTTTTTCCTCATCCGAAACCAAAACGGCATAAGGTGGATCGGAGGGTAAGATTTCTTTCGCAAATTTTTCCGCCTGTTCATGTTCCTTGTCGCGAACAGTCCCGAATTCGTCATAGTGAATCCGCATCAACACTACCGATGCAAATTCCTCCGCCCGCTGCTTCATATTGTCTTTGATCACTCGTTCGGAAATGCTGTTAATCCACCAAAACGTTCCGACAATCAGGATCAGTAGAAAGGAGCCGAAAATCAGGTGGGACTTCCGCTCCAAACTTTGCTCTCCCAGCAGTCGTTTAACGGAACGGTATGACATTATGAAGCGATGTGACTGAAGTGTTGTGATTTGGTTTCCTTATTATCCTACGTCTCAGCTGGTGTCAAAACCACATCAATCGTTCCGACCGGACGCCCAACGAGGATTTTGAGGCAAATTCTTTTTTGGCGAACATTTTTTGTACCCAAGTAGTCGAATGTTTGGAGGATAGGTGTCGAATTGCATCTAAAGACTGCTTTTCAGAATTGGAAAAACAAAATATACTACGGAAATTAATCAATATTCGGGCGTATAGCTCAGTTGGCTAGAGCGTCGCGTTGACATCGCGGAGGTCACAGGTTCGAGCCCTGTTACGCCCATTAAAGGCACTTTTCAAGCATTTTGAACAGTGCCTTTTTTCGTTTGAATCCCAAGAAAAATTCGTACGACGTCCACCGTAGCTACGTTCGCCAGAGCGTGGATACTCCTATTCACGATGTTGCTGTCGCCGGAACGTAAGCCGCCGGTTGAAAGATAAGCCGATTCTCTTTTTTGTTTTTCAAAAAAAGCTTGCGTTTTCCGCCGTTGAGCTTAGAGATAAAGGAATAGATGGCGGAGTGGATTGGTCAATGACGACGTTTGGTCACGAACGGAACTGGGTCACAAACAAAACTGGGTCACAAACAAAACTGGGTCACCCAGAGGAACGAAGTGTGGAATGACTTTTCCGGCTTTCTCATGCCAGAAGCTCTGCGAGTGGCCAACCGCTTTATGGCACCAATTGCTAGGCAGATGAAAAAAACATCACACGGAAAGCCTGTTTGAGGAAATCGCGGATTTGCCTTGGTGCACGAAATCTCGGGCTTTCGAATTTGTTCGCTGAATCGATCGTCGCTTGTGTTTCGGGCGGTTCAAGTGCTGCGGTAGATCCCACACCATTCAAGCTGCTTTTTACACTGGCATCAGTTGATGCATTGGCCACATTTGTTGGATTGGAATGCTGCGGTTGAAAGGAAGGGATTGAGCCTGGAGGCTGGGGCGTTGTTTTCAGTTTTATTTTCTCGGGCGAGTGGGAACCGGGGCAATTGCCTGATGCCTCTGATTCATTCAGAGCGTCTAGCGGACTTTTAACTTTGTTATCTTCCCTGACCAGCACGTGTGTATAAATCATTGTGGTGTTTACATCATTGTGACCCAGCAGTTCTTGGATCGTTCGGACGTCAGTGCCACTTGATAAGAGGTGCGTCGCAAATGAATGGCGGAATACATGCGATGTGACATGTTTGTTGACCTTGGCAATCTTGACCGCACGTTTTAGAACCGCCGGAAACGTATCCGGATGGATGTGATGTCGGTGAAGTTCTCTTGTAACAGGGTTTCTTGAGAACCGATGTGAAGCAAACAAATATTGCCACTTGAATTCCCGTTTGGCATTGGAATATTTTCGGGAAACAGCGTAAGGCAACCAAACCGATGCTGTTCCATCAGCGAGGTCCGTCTGGTGAAGCTGAAATCTTTGATTGATCAACTCCTTTAACTCAGGGCAAGTTGAAGCGGGCAGGGGGACCAGGCGGCTTTTTTTGCCCTTGCTGTTGTGAACTCGGATTTGCATCTGATCGAAATCGATATCCATGATCCGAAGTCGTAAACACTCACCCAATCGCAGTCCACAGCCGTACAGAAGCTGCCCAATGGTTTTGTGGACACCTGTCAGAGCGTTGAGTACACGGGAAACTTCGTCACGGCTCATTACCGTCGGAACCAGTTTCGGTTTGGAGGATCGCATCGCATCGATTTTGCCCAGGTCTTTTTTTAACACCGATTGAAAAAGAAAGAGCAAGCTATAAAACGCTTGGTCTTGGGTCGACGGGGAAACACATTCGTCGACCACAAGATCGGTTAAGAACGATTCAATATCCTCGTTATCCAGGCCAGAGAAATCTTGTTCCGTTTTTAGATTTCGGACCTTCATAAAGCGTCGGATCCAGTTCACATACGATTTTTCCGTGTTGTAACTTTTGCCTTGCAGCCTTAATTTTTTTCGCAGTTTTTGAATAATTGGCGGTTCATTGGGATCGAGTTTGCCCACGACTATTTCATCCGGCGCGTCGTCAGCTTTTCGGTTTTCCAGATCCCGTAATTGGGCCAGCTTTGAACGCATGGTTTCCAGTTTGGGCGCCGAGGATTTCGAGTATTTGTTCCGATACTGAATCAACCCCTCGATGATTTTAATTCGTTTCCAAGTCGGAACACCTGTCTTTTTCCTGTCAATCAAAAACGAAACGACATGTTCTTCATCAAATCGCCAATGATCAGGATCTGCAATTCGGTGGAATCTTGCCAGTTTCTCGAACCAGATCCTTGCCCACTTCTCAGTGGTTGCGTTCCGCTGAATCAATTGATTGCTCATTCATTCGTCCTGAGTGAAGTACGTGATCATTTGTACAGTTGCTGCATTCTGTGAAAAACAACTCTGCATTTCAAGGCCTTTCGGCTTAAGCTTTTGACAAAATACTCAATTTTGGTACGGTTTGGCTGTCGGTTTGAGGGTGAGACACCGGGTAATGCCGCCGATAAGTACTTACTCGGGCACCAAACCGGGTATAAACAAGTTATGTGAATCTGAAATCGCGTAGATGTGATTCGGTTGCATGTTTTCAATTGTTATTAAATTGCAGTTTAGAATGGCTCGAACGCATCGGGCAGATCATTGCTCTTGAGTTGCTCTGTCTCGCGATTCCGTTCGAGCGAAGTTGTTGACGTGATGTTCTTTGGCTTCGGATTGAATTGGACTGCGGGGCGAAAACGATGATTCAGTTGCGAATTGTTTTGCGATGCAATGATCACTCGCTTCGATCGCAAACAAACGCCAAATTGCAGGACGGAGCGATGCTGTCAAAAATTGCTCAACATGAATTGCAATCGAATTCGCTTTTCGCGTAAAATCAAGCGTTGGCACAATCCAACTGATCCCGTTCACACTGACGATCACATAACAAACGGATGAATCGAAGTGCCGTCACACCCTGTTTTTTGCTTGTGTGCTGATTGTCGGCACTCGATTATCCTAGACGTTATGCGTGCGTAAGAAATGCCCGCTTATTGGATACCGCTTGATAATGTTGATGATACACCGGTTGGAATCGGTGTTACCGCTTCATCAATCCCTGAAGCCCGTGACTTCTTGAATCAGATGCAAATCTCTTGGCACCAGGAAGTTGGCGACAACTCATTTCGTATCATCAACTCGATTGACGAACTTG
>CAJQQR010000078.1 GCA_905480545.1 uncultured Pirellulaceae bacterium | reverse complement strand
CTTGTCGACCGCTCGCATCAAACCGGTGTTGCCCTCTTGAATCAGATCCAAAAAGCTTAATCCACGGTTGCGATACTTCTTTGCGATGGACACTACCAAACGTAAGTTTCCGGCTGATAGAACACGTTTTGCCGCGTCATGTTCTTCTTGGAAAGCACGCGTTTGCTTTACACGACGATTCAACGTCTTCGGGCTTTCGAAAGTGATCCGCATCAAGTGATGGAGTTCGGTCTGCAGCTGCTCAAGAGACCTTCCGCCGATCATCACGCCGTTTTTAGCTTCGTCAATCTGCATTACAAGGACTTGCATACGAGAATTGATTTCGACCAAATTTTCAAAAACGGGTTGGATCTTGTTGGTTCGCAAATCCAGCTCTTCGATTAGACGAACACATTTATGTCGTCGGCGAACCAACTGTTTCCAAGCATTTTTCTTTTCTACTTCCGATGCTGATTTGCTGATCGCAACCTTGTAGTCGTCTCGGTTTGCCTTCAACATTGCTCGCAATGAATCAACGTTTGGCACCAACTTCTTCATGATTCGCTTCTTTTCGGAGGTGTTGGTGACCGAAACTTCTATCGTACGATCGAGTCGCAGTTCCCCATCGCGAACCTTTTCCAGCTGATCTGTTGAACCGGTTAGCATGTAATCGGTTGCCAGCATGCTATTTCGATATAGCAATTTTGTGCGATCGATTTCCTTCGCCGATGCGACTTCTTCTTCACGAGTCAGTAATGGAATTCGACCCATTTGCATCAAGTACATCCGGACTGGGTCATCGACCGAATCCTCTTCCTCCTCGATTTCTTTTTCCTCGGCATCGATCTCTTCGTTTCGATCGACGCCATTCGGGTCGCCAAACCCATTGACCTCTTGATTTTCTTCGTCAACCAAATCAAAGTCATTAACTGATTTTTTCTTTTTGGCCACAGTGCTGTCCTTCCCCAAGGTGTGAGTGCCGCTCGGCAGAGCAACGGTGCTTATGTGGGAAGAGAATGCAGCATTCCGAGTGCCAAAACAGAAATGGGAATCCAACCGATCTTCTAACATTCCATTATCAAACGAGTTACGTCGAAAATCGTCAAAATCGTCACGTTAAAATACGTCGCAAAAGTGCATCAAAGGTTTATTTTTGGCACCGAATGATGTCTAAACACGACGTCTTTCGTCGGGCAGATTGATAACGATCGAGCAGGTAGAAAAGTTGTTGTCAGGAACGGTTTGCAATCACACGCGTTTGCATTGACCCAATTAATGAACTCAACTTTGCGTGAAATCAAAGTTGTTAACATGTTCATCGTTAATGAATCAACGTTTTTAGTGAATCAACGTTTTTAGTGAATCAGCGTGGACGAAAATCGGGTAGTGATTTTCGCCCGCGGTTGACACACCACCGTCATACCATCGTCACATGATCGTCACACGATAATCGCAGGGGAGCATTCCCAATAACAGGTAAGCGAGGGGAAAAGTAAATATGTTCCGAAACCATTGGGATCAGTCGAGTGGCTCGGACGGAGAGGAGTACAATGAATGTATCAGTTCCGGGATCAGAAATCAAAACGGAATCTGCATTGATGTCGTTTGGGCGGAGAATGAAAAAATTGGTTCCCTCGATGAGTTGTTTTTCGTTGTTCCCATTCCACATTGCCAAGACGCTCGGAATACTCGCAAAATCAACGAAATTTGAATATCAACCCGGGATCCAAGATTCCTAACTAGCCAGCAAACCCACTTCTATTATTAGTCGAAAGTTTTTGTAGTGAACGAGACGACTCTGTTCGACACTTTGGAAACGAGCCCCGGCGTCGGTTCATCTCGCTATCGAATCCTACAAAAGCTGGGTCTGCATCGAATCGTTGATGCTCTCTTTTTCTTCCCTCGTGGGTATGAAGATCACAGCGAGATCGTCGACATCGGCGAAATTCGCGATGGGGATTCGGCAAGCGTGGTCGGCGAGATCGTCGATCATGAAAAAGTCGAAAAGGGTGGCGGTAAATCGTCGTTCTACCTGCTCATTCAACAGGGAAATCACTTTTTGCGAGGCATTTGGTTTAACCAGCCCTATCGAGCTAATAAGGTTGATATCGGAAAAAAAGTCATGCTATCGGGAACAGCGAAGTTATCTGGAATGCGTCCCGAAATGATCCATCCTAAAATGATATTCATTGATGAAAATGAGAATCCACAACGGGGAACCCTGCTACCGATCTATCGATTGACCGAGGGAATCAAGCAGGCAGAGCTTCGACGATTGATTCGCAGCGTCGTCGAATCGAATTTGGCACTTGTCGATGAAATTTTTCCAGAGGCATTTCTTCTCGAAAAAAGACTGTTGGGGATCAAAGATGCACTTCGAATGATTCACCTGCCTGAAAACAGCGAAGAAATCGATCCTGCTCGCAACCGATTTGTTTATCAGGAACTGCTGACCCTCCAGCTGGCAATCAATTTGCGACGCGCGCAAGTCAGTGCTGCCGAACGGGCTCCCGAAATGGAGATTGACAGTCGCGTTGATGCCCGGATCAAGAATTACTTTCCATATCAATTGACTGGAGCGCAAGAGTTTGCAATTAAGGAAATTGCCAGCGATATGTCCCGCCTCACTCCAATGAATCGAATGTTGCACGGAGACGTTGGCTGCGGAAAAACGGCTGTGGCGGTGTATGCCTTAATGTTAGCCGTTGCGTGCGGGCATCAGGGGGTCTTAATGGCACCGACGGAAACATTGGCGCGCCAGCACTATCGCAATCTTCAAACGATGTTGGCTCAAACTCGCGTCAAAGTCGGTTTGCTGACGGGAACCCTTTCTGCACCGGAAAAACGTCGCGTCGTCGCGGAAATCGAATCGGGTGAACTTGGTATCGTGATTGGCACACAGGCTTTAATTCAGAACGAGCTGAGTTTTCACCGACTTGGACTGGTGATTGTTGATGAACAGCATCGATTCGGTGTAAAGCAACGAGCGCAGTTGCGTGACAAAGGGATCACACCGCATTACCTCGTTATGACTGCAACACCCATTCCTCGCACGATTTCGATGACGCTGTTTGGTGATCTTGATGTTAGTGTCCTTCATGAAAAACCTCCGAATCGGTTGCCGATCAATACTTATTTATGTCAACAGTCACAGCGGGAAAAGTGGTGGGATTTTGTTCGAAAGAAAGTTCGTGAAGGCAGGCAAGCCTACGTGATCGCCCCATTGGTTGATGAAGATGAACGGGGAACATGGGAAAATGTCGAAGAGGTTTTTGAGAGTTTATCCAACGGTGAGTTTGCAGACTTCAAGATTGACTTGCTTCACGGTCGTCAATCGTCAGATGAAAAAGAGGCGGCGATGGTTCGCTTCGCCGATGGTGCGACACAGGTCTTGGTGGCGACCAGTGTTGTCGAAGTCGGAATCGACGTGCCTAACGCCACGGTCATGACCATCTTGTCAGCGTCCCGATTTGGACTCGCGCAGCTTCATCAGCTTCGAGGCCGGGTTGGCCGTGGTCGTCACGCCGGATTTATGGCGATGTTTGCCGATGTCGAAGCAGAAGACGTCAACGAAAGATTGCAAGCATTGGTGGAAACCAATGACGGATTTAAACTTGCGGAGATTGATTTTCAAATGCGTGGCCCGGGTGATTTGTTTGGGACCAAGCAACACGGTATGCCACCATTATTTGTCGCTGATTTACAACGAGACTTTGATCTGTTGGTTTCGGCACGCAACGATGCACAGCAGATACTTTCCAGCGATCCTGATCTGGGTTCCGAAGAGTTCTCCGCGATTAAGCAACGCGTGATTTCGCGTTATGGAAGTGCACTCGATCTGGTGGACGTCGGTTGAGGTAAGGCCCTCATTTGTTGATCCGTGGTCCGAAAATCCACCAGGCCGAACGAAGGATTTATTGGAATCAAAAAATCGGACTGACGTCAATTTCGTATTCGCGATTTGGAGTTTGAGGTGAAAACTGTTTTATTGTTCGTCACCACGTAGTTGCGATCGAATGGTTTCCAAACGCAAGAGTAATTCGGATTCGAATCCGCGATCGACCGGTTCATAGTACTCTTTCTCGACGCCCAGATAGTCTTGTGGAGCGACGCCTTCTTCATAATGGTGGGCATGTTTGTATCCGTCGCCGTGATCGAATGTTTTGGCTCCGGAATAATGAGCATCACGAAGGTGTCGTGGGACGGGAATGACACGTCCGTTTTTGATATCGCTTCTGGCAGCTCCAATTGCCGTGGTTGCAGAATTTGATTTCGGTGCACAAGCCAAATAGGTCACGGTTTGCGAGAGCGTCAATTGGCACTCTGGCAATCCGACGAATTCACACGCTTGCATGCAGGCGACCGTCAAGGGCAAGGCTTGGGGATCGGCATTGCCGATATCTTCGCTGGCAAGAATCACTAAGCGACGACACAAAAAACGAATGTCCTCGCCCCCCTCCAGCATTCTGGCCAACCAATAAATTCCTGCGTCTGGATCGCTTCCTCGAATACTTTTGATTAACGCACTTGCACAGTCGTAATGTTCGTCCCCACTTGCATCGTATTGAATGGCACGTTTTTGAATCGAATCACGAATCAAATCTTTCGATAACTTGACCGGTTTTTCAAAACAGGACATTACGGCGACTTCGAGTGTCGATAAGGCTTGACGCGCGTCGCCGTCACAGACGTGGCTGAGGAATTCAACCGCAGCATCATCCACAATCATCTCGATTCGTCCGAGCCCTTTTTCCTGATCTTTGATTGCACGATGGAGAAGCGATTGAATGTCGTCAGGCGTGTGTGGCTCAAATTGGAAGATTTTGCTTCGGCTAACCAATGCATTGTTGACTGCAAAAAAAGGATTAGCTGTGGTCGCACCTATCAGGACGACAATCCCTTCTTCGACATCGGGTAAAAGAGCGTCCTGCTGACTTTTGTTAAAACGATGGATTTCGTCGATAAACAACAGTGTCTGAGTCCCGCCGGCCGCGACCTCATCGCGAGCTTCCGACAGGATCTTTCGTAAATCCGCAACACCGGTTTGAATTGCGCTAACTTGGATAAAACGCTTTTTTGTTTCACCAGCCAAAATTCGAGCGAGCGTTGTCTTGCCGGTCCCCGGCGGACCATAAAAGATGACAGAGCCCAGTGTATCCGCTTTGACCAAACGCCAAAGCAATTCGCCCTCACCCAAAAAGTGCTTTTGGCCAACGAATTCAGCCAGTTTGGTCGGCCGCATACGAGCCGCCAACGGTTGGGCTTTGTTTAGATTCTTTTTTTCGGTGTTGGCAAACAACGACATCGAGTCCGGCATGACACACGAATCAATCAGGAGTAAAGTAAAAGCTAAAAGACTCGAACAGTTTAACACAGACGAACTGCCGTCAACGCGACAGAACGTTCAGCGTGTTCCATACAGATTTTTTTTAACGCTATCCTACAATGACGCAAATCCCTTCGCGGCCTTCGAACGAAGACAATTTAGTTAACGATAAAACCAAGCACGCGGCAAGCAATGATTCGCTCAGCAATGATTCGCTCAGCGATGAAGACGATTATGTCGCCGATATTGATCTTGGCGATTCAAAAAAAACGAAGACCTCTATGTCCGTAATTATTGCTGGAATTGTTTTGACGATCCTCACGATCATTTGTTTACAGGTCGACGATTGGAGTCGTGACTGGACCCAAAACACTTCAGAGACTGATCCCGCTGCAAAAGACATTGACATGCAGCCTATCGCCACAAGTCTTTCAACAACAGATTTTGCCGAATTGGTTGTCGTTGCAATGAAAGACATCCCACGATGGAAACTAATGGATCAAACCGTTGACGGAAACGATCGTACAAAATTAGATTTTGTCCATTCAACGTTTCTAATGCGATACAAGGATGATATTGCGGTGGAGATCGTCAAGACCGTAACGGGTTCGACTTTGTATGCAAAGAGCCAATCGCGAGTTGGGAAAGGGGACCTCGGTCAAAACCCGCGAAACATTAAGGAGTTGATTTTTAACGTGCGAGAAAAATTGAAAAACGCTAAGACATTTGAAAAACGCTAAGACATTTGAAAAAGCCGATGATTCGAATAAGTAGTCGCTCTTACGAATAAAAGCCTTTCTTTTTCCGTTTTCCCTTTGCCAACAACATCGCCAACATGGCAATCAGAATCATGATCAGAAAAACAACAACGCCAATGCCAATTAGCAAGGCGATTTGTCCGCTTCGGCTTTCAGCTTTTTCTGCCGCAGCGACCACTGAAGCGTCTTCTTTTTTGTCGAGGATGACCGGTGGCTTGTAGCCGGATGTTGAAGGTTGGTTTTCGATATTCACTTCAGCACCAATAGTTTGACTCCCATCGTCCATTTCCTCAGGGTCCGAATACGGATTTGACCCAGGCTGAGGGCTGCCGGTTTGATCTTCCATTTTACCTGAGTCTGCCATCATTTCTGATTCGTCCCGTTGTGAACGTGATTTGTCCGGGGATGATTCGCTCTCCATTGAATCAAGTCCAAATCCACCGGCACCTCCTTCGAACATCGATGGGTCAGAGCCGACATCGCCACTAACACCGGTCCCTTCGTCAAACATGCCCTTGGCATCATTTCGGCCTTCCTCACCGTCGGAGGTTGAACCGGCTGCGTAACCACCCGACTGGACAGCTGATTCGATTTCGTCTGCGAGCGTATCTTGTTTCTGATTTCGAAAAAACGTAACAAGGTAATCAACGTCTGGTTTAGACAATTGACTGGGGTGCGGTTTAAAGATTCGGCCAGATGACTGTCGCAGGTAAACAACACCGTTTTTATAGCGAGCCAGTCGCGCGGTGATTTCATTGCCCGCAAGATCGTGCCATTTTCGTGATTTGGCAACGGAATAGTCTTGTGCTGACAGTGGGTTGAGGATGTGGGGAAATAGCATCAGTGCGGCAACGAACGCAACGATCAAGCACTTGGTAAGCTTTTCTTTTAATTGGCTCGGTCGATTCATTGGATGTCTGATCCTAAAATGTTTGGTCTATCCATCATGGTCGTTTTACTAGCGTTACGGCACAATTCAATGATGTACTCATGACTGATGGATGAAATCAGGTTTTCATACGCCGTAAAAAATGGGATGAGTAAGGGGTTTGGAGGGTTGTTTAGCCAAACCGGCATCAGCTGCCTTTTCGCCGCAGTATCACTGATACGTTTTCCAACATCAAGATTTAAATCAAAACCACAGAGATCGTTTGCCAAATTTTGACCGGTTTCGCTGATGATTCGATCCAAATTCAATGAAAAAACTGCCAAAAAAACGAATTGTGTTACTCGGCGTCGGACACACGAACTCACACGTCGCAAAAATGTGGCGAATGAATCCGATCCCGCGGACTGAACTGGTTTGCATCTCCGACAATTTGATTTCTGCTTATTCGGGGATGCTACCGGGCGTTTTGGCCGGCAATTATCCGCAATCGAAAATGGAAATCGATTTGGTTCGGTTTACTTCTTCTGTCGGCGCGAAGTTGATTACTCACAGCGTGAAGTCCGTCGATCCGTCGGAACAGTTGGTGCATTTTGAGGACCGACCGCCACTCTCGTTTGATATTCTGTCGATTGGGATCGGATCGAGACCCAATAAATCCGCGATCAAGGTCGATTCAACCAGAATCGTTGCCATCAAACCGATGCAATCGTTTCTTAGCCGGTTAAACGCATCGTTGAGACAGCATTCCAAGGAGAAGAAATTAAGGGTATTTGTGGTTGGAGGCGGCGTAGGCGGCATTGAAATTGGATTCTGCCTGCCGAATTACTTGCAGGCCCAGGGCTTTCATAACTTTGAACTTGGCGTGGTCAACTCGTCGGATCGTTTAGCCCGAGGAGTTCTAGAATCGACGGAAAAAAAGATTCGCTCTGCGTTTGATTCCAAGGGAACAAACATCATTACGGGTCAGCGTGTCGAAATCGTAAACGATGGTGAACTCCTTTTTGCGGACGGAACCAAAAGAGAGTTTGATTTGGTGCTTTGGGCGACCAGTGCAATCGCACCAGAAATATTGAACCAGGTTCCTCTTTCCAAAGACGACCACGGTTTTCTTCTTACCAAACCTACGCTGCAATCGGTTGACTGCGATGACGTCTTTGCTGTTGGCGATTCCGGAACATTGGCGGAGAAGCCGACACGAAAAGCGGGTGTGTACGCCGTTCGACAAGGCCCGGTTTTGTGGCGCAATATCCATCGAAAGTTAAACGGTGAATCGCTGGAGTATTACAAACCGCAACAGAACTTCCTAAAGCTCTTGAATACGGGTGACAGGAAAGCGATTGTTGAATACAAGAGTTTTAGCTTCTGGGCCGGATGGGGCTGGAAACTGAAGGATCGTATCGATGTGAAATTCATGGAAAAGTACCAAGAGTACAAACCATTGATGATGACGATGGGTTCAGAAGACGATGAACCGGAAATGCGGTGTCTTGGTTGTGGCGGGAAAATTGGTGGCTCGATCCTGTCGCGAGTCTTGGCGAAGCTGGATATTCCTCAGGCTCCCGAAGTTTTGATCGGACTTGATAACCCTGATGACTGTGCCATGGTCAGCACAAACGGGAAACCGGCGATTGTAACGACAGATTTTTTTGCAGCTCCGTTGGACGATCCGTATTTAGTTGGGCGAGTGGGCGCGTTAAACGCACTGAGCGATACTTTTGTCATGGGCTCGAAGCCGACTGCCGCTTTGGCGATCATCACCCTGCCCTATGGTCGAGCGGAAAATCAAGAGGAACTGATGTTCCAGATTCTTTCAGGAAGCCTTCATGAGTTTAAAAAATCAGGAACCTCGCTGGTTGGCGGGCACACAATTGAAGGCCCACAATTAACAGTTGGCTACACGATTGTGGCAGAACCCATCGATGTTGAAGCGAATTTTACCAAAGGTGAATTGCAGGATGGCGACCAGCTGATTTTGACAAAACCACTTGGTTCCGGTGCGATCCTTGCCGCTCATATGCAGGCTGCGTGCCCCGCAGAAACCTACAGCGACCTGATTGAAACGATGCTCGCCAGCAATCAAACGGCAGCGGAAATCGGTCGAGAAAACAAAGTCAGTGCGATGACCGACGTGACCGGCTTTGGATTCGCCGGGCACTTGTTGGAAATGTTGAAAGCCAGCAATCAATCGGCAGAAATTAACTTGGCGTCGGTGCCGCTCATCGTTGGCGCAGAAAAGATTTTTGATAAAGGTTTTGAAAGCACACTTGCCCCTGCAAACCGGGATTCGGAAATTTATGTTGATGCCTCAGAAAGTCATCGTGCGTCGCCGTATTACGCCGCGATGTTTGATCCTCAGACCTGCGGGGGTGTATTGCTGGGTGTTTCAAAAGAAAAATCGGCCGATGTGTTAAGACAAGTTCATCAAAGCGGTCTGGGTGCGGCGGCGATTGTTGGGAGCGTTTCCCCGCCAGCGACCAGTGGTCGTTCGCGACTTCGGATTATTTAGCATGCCTTATTTAGCTTTTCTTATTTAACTTTCCGCGGCTGTTACCCTTAAAAATCACAAAAGGAAAAGAACCGATGCCCAATCGAATTGAACGAATCGAAGAGATGCTTGCTGATACACCAGAAGATCAATTTTTGAGGTACAGCCTCGCGATGGAATTACGCAAGCAAGGCGAGAGCGAAAAATGCACTCATTTGTTTCAGGGGCTGATTAATGACCAGCCTCCCCACGTTCCCGCGTATTTGATGTTCGCACAATACTACGCCGAAAATGAAAAAATCAATGAATCCCGAGAAGTGCTTCGGGTTGGAATCGAGGAGGCTCGTCGGCAAAACGAGATGCACGCCGCCGGTGAAATGGGCGAGTTGTTAAGCACACTTGGAGCTATGGGTGAATAGTGTTGGTATGCGTTTTTTCCCGAAGCCTTGCTTGATCTCGTGATTTAGCAACTCTTTCACGATGGATCTTAATTCCTCTCCTCAAATATGATCGAGCAACCACCGCAAAATCCAGCTGGCGAATACGTCTGTCCCAAAAGGCTGACGAACGGTCTAAAGCATGAACTGATTGAAAAGTTAGAAAGCGTCCCGTCACGTGCGAGTGAGCAAGTTTCGGGTATGGGCGATTCTCAACTGGATACGAAGTACCGAAACTGGACGATTCGCCAAATCATTCATCATCTGGCTGATAGCCATATGAATTGCTACGTCAGATTCAAATGGGCGTTAACTGAATCGACACCGGAAATTAAAGCGTATGACGAGTCGCGGTGGTCGCAGCTATTGGATGCAAAAAAATTGCCCGTCGCTAGTTCGTTGACGATCCTGGAAGGCGTTCACCAACGCTGGGCTGGAATGTTGCGATTACTTTCCGACGAACAATTTGATCTTGCGTTTTTTCATCCGGAATTGGGAAAAGCTGTTACGTTAGCTCAGGCATTACCTAGCTACGTTTGGCACTCGGACCATCATCTTGCACAAATCGAATGGGTAAGGAATCATCACGGTTGGAAAAATTAGAATCCGAAACCCGTCTATCGAATAATTTTATAGACAACTAACTCGATGCCTGCTCTGACAACAATCGGTTCGGAGATGGGTTTCAAGAAGTTAGCTGCGAAAGCCTGTTGGATGATTTCCGGAGAGTAATTTGACGTTAGACTCGCGGGATAATAAGTTTGAATTTTGGGGATGGATTCGATTGTGGGAAAGATTAGATAGTCGATTTCGTTTTTATCTCTTTGAAACAGAAACGAAATTTTGTCTTCGATCGTCTTGCCCGGGATTTTATCCCATTCGACTTGTGCCGGAAGCATAAATAAGTTGCTTGTTTGATAGGTTACACCCTCGCATTGGATTTGGGATCTCGAAACGTATTTGCCATGCATTTCATATTGCAGGCTGCTACGGATGCTTGCGTCGCAGATGTCGGTAAGCACCGCATTGGCAAATGCAAGCGATGTCTTCGAGTCCGCTTTTGCATCATCTCTCATCAAATGAATAATTTGCTGTTGAGCTGCTACAGCGTTTGGCGCGGTGCTTTTGCGATGTTCAACATATCCGTATGACATTACCAATATGAGACAAATACAGCTGGTATAACCGACTCGCATGGCTCGTTGCGCCGATAGCAATTGGATACGGGACTGTTGAGAGTTGATCCAAAACAGCATCAGTCCAATGGATGCCGGCAAGCTGACAAATGGATTCACCGCTGCTCGTTTTGCAATCAAGAGCAGGAGAGGTGCAACGCCGATCCAAAGCAGCCAATAAAAAACCGCAGGCGATTTCGTCCCCGGATCGATTACACAGGTGCGCTGTTCGGTCGACTTTTTAAACGGTTTGTTATGGGTGGTTCCGGCGTGGGTTGTTGGTGAAAGAATTGAACGAGAGACGACATAAAGTGATAAGAAGTAAACAGCAACAAACGGTCCGATACTTTTGGCGGCGGACAAAACGTGTCGCATTGATCTTGAAAATGTGACCTTCGCATTGGCGTCGGTATTCCATTGAAAATAGTAGTAATACAAATACTTGTGCTGAAGATAATAAAACCAACCCGCAATTAAGACGGTGACCGCGATTGCCAAAATGATATTCAGCAGAAATTGTTTCTTTTCAGAAACCTGCAGGAATCGCAGGATCACCAGTGGAAGGAATCCAGTCACCAGATAAACCGGCGCGATGCCGCGAGACAGGCATGCGATCCCCATCAAGATCCCAACGATGACAAAATCTGAAATCCGTTCTCGCCAACATCCGACCAGCAACCAACATGCGACTGAGCCGTACATAAATGCCATCGGCAAGTCGACTCTTAAGTCCGAAATTCCTGCGCTGTATCGATACAAGGCAGACATCAAGAAGATCGGGACCATCGAAACTAAAATGGCTTTTCCGCTTAGTCTTCGATATTGATCGAGAAAGTAAGCGAACGAGAAAATGAACACTGCCAGATAAAAGATTTCAATCCAAACCCCAATGGCGCGGGATGGCCCTGAAAAATAGGACAATGGGAGCGCCATTAAGTACGGCCAACAAATTGTCGAGCTCGTGACTGTCGCGTTTTTTATCGCCGGTCCAAGACCCTCTTGTTGGCGAATTGACATGACATCAAACAGTCGATCGTAATACGCCATCGAATCGAAGAATGGAACACGGTTCTGATAAACGATTCCGTTGAGCCATTGCGCGTAGCAACCAAACAATAGGATGCTGCCCAACAAAACATAATAAACCCATGCTTTTGAACGAGTCGGATTCAGACCGTTTTCGAAATTCGGGCGGACAGATTCGATTTTGTGACTCTCAACGGCAACGTCGTCCGAAGTCGAACTGCTTTCCGTTTCGATTTGATCATGAGGCATTGCAAATCCGTTTGCATGAACGTCGTATCGTTAAGGCTTGCTAATTGAAGGTTACGCTTGAGTGATTGTGAGTTGTTTCACAGGAACATGGGATTCCAATTCAACCCGAATTTTGACGGAACCAACCAAGCTGTTCAATCTCAGTTATTTTGCGGTCTTGGGCGTCAAACTCAGGATGACGCTTTCGGATTCGGTACCAGCCATCGGATACGACGAAACCTTGCGAAGATCTAAATCACGAAGCAATCCTTTTTCGCGGGCTTCATGGCGTTCATCCGCCCAACTTGGGCCTTTGATCGCCAAGATCCTTCCGATGGCATTCCAATCGTGTTGAAACCAAAACAAGATTTTCCAAAGTGGGCCTACGGCTCGGCAAAAAAGCGTGTCGAATCCATAATCTTGCAGTGCTGCTTCAGCTCGGCCTTCAAAGAACGTAATTTCCAAACCTAATTCGACGACAATTCCTTGTACGGCCCGCGCTTTTTTGACCACTGACTCGCCGAGGGCGATTGTCAAATCGGGGCGAATGATCGCCAGCGGGACCCCAGGCACGCCCCCACCGGTTCCGACATCCATGACCGTTTCGCCTTCTTCCAGTAACTTGGCGAGTTCAAGTGTGTCGACCAAATCACGAGAGACGAACTTGTCGAACGTCGTATGGCGTGTCAGGTTCATCCGCTCATTCCATTCCCACAACATCCCACAATAATCGGAGAGCAAAGCGATCTTTGTTTCATCCAGCTTTAAATCATACTTTTCGTGGATTTCAAATTTTTTGAGGGCTTCAGCGAGTGATTGCGATTCTGACATTCAGGGATTGTTTCTGTGGCTTTGAGGCCGTTGGATGAGAGTGGAAATGAGACTGCGTTGATTGACGCAGTCATGTTAAACAGCTCAACGATCAATCGATTCAACCGTGTTTTGCTGTCGGTTGAAAAATCAAACCGGATCGTCATCATGATCCAGATTCCATTTTTGGGCAATTACCAAAAAGCTTAAGGCGGACCGTTCTTTTTCGGGGAAAGTGGATGAGTTAGCCTGTTACAATGCTGCTAAACGACTTCTTCCCCGAAATACTCGGCAATCGCCTTGAACGACGACATCAATCCCTCCTCTGATAAATCGCAGAATGATTGCGTTATCGAGAATGCAGACAAGCTGGTAGAGCGAATATCGAAGTTCAACTCCGTGATTGTGGCGTATTCCGGCGGCGTAGATAGCTGCGTTGTGGCGCAGGCGGCATTCAAGGCATTGGGTGCTGAAAAAGCAATTGCGGTCATCGCCATCAGTCCGAGCTTGGCACGCCGTGAGCTGAAGATCGCCGAAAAAGGTGCCGCGAAAATCGGAATGGAATTGCGATGTGTTCATACCAACGAAATCGAAAATCCGGAATATGTCGCCAATGACGGTCGAAGATGTTTTCATTGTAAAACAGAACTTTACAGGAACTTGCGAGTATTTGCCGAAACGTCTGATTTCGAAACCATTCTCAACGGAACAAATTTAGACGATTTTTCCGACTATCGCCCAGGGCTTGAAGCTGCTGAACAATTTACGGTTCGCAGTCCGCTGGCCGATTGTAAGTTCACCAAATCTGATGTTCGCGATATCGCAAGGCATTGGGAACTTCCAGTTTGGAATAAGCCTGCATCGCCATGCCTCGCCAGTCGCATTGCGTACAACGAATCGGTCGAGCCCGCGAAATTGCAAATGATTGAAGCCGCAGAAGACTGGTTGTTGGAAAAAGGCTTTATCGAAATGCGAGTTCGGTATCATGCCGGAGATTTGGCCAAAGTTGAGTTGCCTGAGCATGATCTACGAAAGATGTTGGATGGTGAACTCCGAAAGGAACTGACGTCAACTCTTAAAAAAATCGGTTTCCGGCACGTCACTCTTGATCTTGAAGGATTTCGATCGGGCAGCATGAATGTTGGCCTTCCGCTGGTCCAAATCGATGCGACATAAAAATTTTACGGTATTGTGCGAACAGAATAGATTTACGATGCAACAGGCCAAGTCGACAAATTAAATTTGGTTGAGATCGTTAGCGGGACCCGTGCATCACCTCCGAGCATTACTTCCGCGTGTCCAAAAACCACGGGAAAAAGGTCACGGGAAAAAGGTCATGGGTCCCTGCGGTCCGATTTTTTTCATCGCTTGGTTTATCGCCGTCGGAGCGGGGGATGCTAACTTTGTATTGACTGACAGGCTCTAATTCTCACTTCCCAAGCCGGGGAACATCCTGACAAGGTCCTTAAACGGAATACTACTGATGTAGCTGCGCGGTGATTTTTTGAAATACAGCGTCGTCGCCGTACCCTGTTTATCGACCCAAAAGCATTCCCATTTTTCGCGGCCCATTTTGTTTAGCATGGCGACGGTTGCGAGCGGATCTTCTTCCGTCGAAACGGCTCGTGATGTGTAAACCCACGCTCCCATTTTGCTAATGTCTTCTTCGACCCAAGCCCTTGTGCTCGTGGCAGTCGTCGAACCAGATTCAACCGCTTTTTGATACAAACTCTTCAGCGAATCGTTCATCTTTTTCGTTGTTGCACCAGCGGCCTCCAATGACGTTTGATAAACACCTTGGGCCCACTCGGATGCCGAATTGGTCGTATTGGTGCTTACGTCTTTGGCTTGCTCCAGCAAATCGCTTGCATGATCCATCACCGATTTTTTGGGATCCGTGTCGGCCGCGTCGCCGTTTGTCGACTCTGCGGCTTCCTCCACGGCAGAGACTTGCTCTTCCGGATTTTCCGTCTTTGAATTCTTGCAACCGGCAATCAGCAAAACGGCACAAGACAACACCAGAAAACCAACCATTAAACGACTGGTAAATTGTCCGATACTTTTCTGCGAGATCATGCTTAATTTCCTGTGTCCAACTTAAATGTTTTCCTTGCGGTTTCCCGAGAATGTTTTGGGGAATCCAACAGGTGTCCAACCACGAAGAATATTGTATTCTCGGATCGCCGATGATAGTTCGTCTTTTGTGAATATTGCTTGTACATTTTTTTCCGAAGAATGAAAAAAATGTTGTGGTAGCTGATCTTCTATCGGCATCCAGCCGGCGCGAACATTGAACAGCTTTTTGTTTTCAATCAGCTTGCTTCCAACTTGACGGATTTCTTTGGGTGAAAGTTTCCAACCGGAAACCAACTCATAGATTTCTGAGACTTCGGTGAAAAAATCGTCAAAAACGCCTCGCAAGAATTTGCAGAAAATCAATGAATCCATCACTGCGGATTTGTCTTCGATAAAGATGGCCTCTGAAATCTGTTTCGCTGAAAAATTCTTTGAACTGTCCTCTCTAAAATCAATTTCATATGCACTGCTTTTGTTATGATCTGCGCCTCGACTTCCGACCGCAAAACCAAGTGCCATTGTTGACAATTTTCGAGGATCGTAACCAGGAATTTCAAGACCTTTAATCTGGGGCGCGAAGTCAATTGCAGAACCGCCTATTTCGTTGGCAAATTGTCGCGAACCATTGGCCAGATGATCACCGATTCCCTGCCTTGTTGAAATTTGAGTCAACAATCGAAGCAATGTTGGCCCATCACCGAAGTTCAACTTCTCTGAAATCCAATTTCGCTCGGCACAATCCATCGCAAACGCGATGGTCGCTCCAGCACTAATCGTATCGATTCCAGCTTCGTCACAAATCTGAGCTGCTGAAAGGACAACGTCGGGATCATTGATTCCACACATTGGCCCGAGTGCGAACAGACTTTCGTATTCCATTCGAACATTTTTCGACGTTCCGCCGTTTGAGCCTTTTTGAATTCCGTAAAGATGTTCACATCCGATTGTGCACGCTGCGCATGAACTGCGAACTTTCTTCCGATCCTTCGCCATCATTTCCGGTGACAGCGATTCAGCATTTTCAATTTGATTGTCTCTGAAATTCCGCGTCGGCAGGCACTGTAAACGGTTGAAAGTTAACAGATTTCCCGCTGTGCCAAGTTCACGATACTTGGCGGTAGCAGAACCAAATGAGCGTTTGGACAAACCCTTGGCAAATTGATTCAGTGATTCGGGTTTTGCCCATTTCACGTTTTGGTCGCCAGCAACCAGGATCGCTTTGATGTTTTTCGATCCAAGCACCGCGCCACTCCCGCCGCGACCGGCATGTCGACCATCATGGGAAATGGTCGCAAACAGAACCTTGTTTTCACCGGCTGGACCGATCGAGGCAATCCGAAATCGAGAATCAAAATGTTTTCGTAAACTTTTATCACAGTCTGGAATACTCAAGCCCCATAAATCGGGACATGCTTCGATTCGCACCCTGTCGTTCTCAACCACAATGATGGATGGTTGTTTTGCTGCACCGATGATTTCGATAGCATCGAATCCGGTTCGCTTGCCAGCGATGGCAAAGCCACTACCGGCCAGCGAATCGTTAATACGGCCGGTTAACGGGCTCTTAGAAACAACGGCGAATTTTGCGGATGTAGTCAGCGCACTTCCGACCAATGGACTAAAGACGAAAAACAGGCTCGCGCGAGAATCAAATGGATCTAATTCTGCAGAAGCTGTTTGTAAGAGCAGCTCAACCCCCAAGCCGGCGCCTCCGATCGAATGACGCAATCGTTGCTCGTCCAAATCAATTTGACAATTTTTGCCCGTACTTAAATCGATTTGGAGATAGCGAAAATGATAGGCAAAGTTTTTGGGGCGACTTTCCAATTGCTAACCGTTTGTGTGGCCATGTTTCCTGAAAAGACGGGAAACGTCATGATAAATAGATTGCACTCTATTTGAACCCAATTGAATAATCGAACAACCGATGACGAAATTAATTCAAACGGAAGTCGTGGGCGGAGTCGCGACCATGACGCTCAACCGCCCGGAAAAACGCAACGCCTTGACTCGCGATTTCATTGGTGAGATGAATGAGTGGGTTACTTCCGTTTCGTTAGACGAATCGATCCGGCTTTTTGTGATTCAATCAACAGGCGACGTGTTTTGCGCAGGTATGGACCTTGGTGAAATGCAAAGTCGCATCACCGCGGTCGATCCGGAAACGGAATGGCAAAAAGATTCCGACGTCTACAACGATTTGGTTTCGAAAATTTTTCAGTTAGAAATCCCAACCATAGCCGTTTTGCCCGGTCCTGCACTCGCCGGCGGAACCGGAATGGTATTTGCCTGTGATATTGTGCTCGCATCCAATAATGTTTTTTTTCAACTGCCTGAACCCAGACGCGGAATCACCGCGGCGATGGTCTGCCCATTGTTGCTTTATCGAACCAACGTTTCGACGGCATCCTACTTGCTGCTCAGTGGTAAACGCGTCGAAGCCGACGATGCACTTAGGATGGGCTTAATTAATGAATTGGTGCCGAAGGACCAATTGACGACTCGGCGAGATGAGTTAGTTGCATCCATTCTAACGGGGTCTCAATCTGCTTTGGGTATCACCAAAAAACACCTTCGGAAGATGGCCAACGTTGACGTTGCAGGTCAAATCCGAGCGTCGGCGTCGGTGTCAGCCGAAGCAAGAAAAACTGATGATGCAAAGGAAGGGTTGGCAGCGTTTTTAGAAAAACGCAAACCAGTTTGGGATGCGTCGATTTCGTAAATCGGTTACGGCCCGCAAGAGAATGCTTTATTTGCGAGATTCACAATTTGGATGTCAGATAATCCGTTGGATGCCGATGGGAAATAGTCGTCGACCAGATTGAGTGGATTATCCGTCGATTTTAACAACACCAAACTCGCCGAAATTTCTTTCGCCAAAAGCGCGGCAATGGAATCGCTGGTAACAGACCAAGAATGTGGGACGTTCGGATGGTTTGATATCCACTTTCGACAATCGAAAATGATATCGCGTTCTTGTTCTAGGATTGAATCGAGCTGATTGACGATTTCGACATTCAATATGGCTTTTGCAATTTTTGCCATTCCCCCCATCAGTTCGATGCTAATCGTGTGGCTTTGAGATTTCGAAAACGCGAATCGCTGATCCAACTCCCGAACGTGATCGCAAATTTTACCACCACCCATCACAAAAATATTTTGGGTCGTCTGGTTGTTGTCTGATGGTAATTGCGAACGCCAACGCTCAAGCCGAGACGATAGGTCCGGTAGTTGCAGTAAACTACCGCCGATTTTGACAACACGGAATGGAACCATTTCAACAAAGCCTATTGCGTACAAGTCATCGGTGACGAATTGCGATGTGATTCAAGGAGCTTGGCGACAGCATAGGCTGGCCCGGATGATGAAAGCTCTTCACCCAAAACCTCATTGAGGTGAACAACCGAAATTTTGCCACCAGTTTCGATTGCGAGTTGCTCGATCAGAAATCCGCCACTTCCGGAGACAATCCATTGCGAAGCCGGTTTGCCAAATCGAAGTTCCTGATAGGCAACAGCGGATTGGATCATTGATAATTGCTGGGTTATCAATTGACCGGCAATGTTGATTAACTCGTTATCCTCTATTTCATTGAGTTCGGCACAAAGCATGCGGGCAAGTCGGCGCTTGGCATTCTGGATCGTGGCTGGTCGACCATCGGCGGTTTCACAGAAACGGTCGTCCTCAGGCAACCATTCCTTGACAACATATACGTCCTGCATCGTGGCAAAAAATTCGTGTGCCAAACTGACCTCTGATCCGCGAAAAACCACTCGGTCGCTCACCGCACAAACAGGTGAACGCAACGCACCGGTATAAACCAACTCGTGATTTGCGATCCGAGTCGTATCCGTTTTCCCCAATGCCAGAATATGATCAGCATTAAGTGGGATGATGTCGGTCGATGTCGATCCGATATCAATAAGCATGGCGTAGTCTTGCGGGTTGTTGCCTGGCAAATCAACCAATTGAGTGCAATATTTCGCAAGGGCATGCCAGTTGGAGGCGGCGACTTTTTTCGGCGAGCAGGTCGCCGATTCGGGCGAAAGAAAGTCGCCGTCTGTGGAATAAATAAAAACTTGTTGGGTCGGAAAGCAATTACAGACCGAATTAATGATTGACTTGACTCCATCCAGTTTCGTGGCGAAACAATCACAAAGCTCGCCGGTCATGGTCAATGCAATGGCGCATAAGGTTCGATCCTGATTTTTCGATGATCGGTGAAACGGATCGAGATCAAAGGTCTCGAGGACTCTTTCGGAAATGCATTGAGAAAGCTGCAATGGGGTTTTCCAAAGCGCAAACGGAATGGAAATCGAACGTCCAGCGGAATCCGCCGCTTTAATATTCGCGCCTCCGACGTCGAGTCCTAAGATTTGCTGCACTTCATCACTTCGTATAGATTAAAACAGCAATTTTAACCGTCATGCTTTTTTCGACGAGTCAGCAGCGATGCTCACTTTCGAAAATTTGCGATCATTCATCCACGGCTTCTTTTAATGATTCGGATGAACCCTTCCAAAACGCTTTGACTGGACCTCCAGTGACTGCGATTGCCGATAGGCACATGGCAACCAATAGTGCCAACAAAATGGCGTATTCTACAGCTGTCGGGCCATCCTCTGCGCAAATCAGCCGTTTAATTTTTTCGAGCATTAGTCTATCCATTATTTCCAAGGTAGAGAAGCTTAGATCACGGGCAGTTGCAGAGGTCTCTTATCTTCAGTTTTCGCATGAATTCTTAAAAGTGATAGCGTCTTGCGGCGGATTAATCGTCACGAACCGACTCGATTGGTTTGTGACTGAAGGTAGAAAAAAGTTTTTTAGGTATTAATCCATTTAACGGTTAGGAAACATCTGTATACTATACAAAACGACACCAGCAAATTTGGCAGTTATTTTGGTTGGGAAATATGAAATCGACTCTTACCGATCGCCAGCGGGCAGTCTACGAATTTATTCGCGACAAGATCCAGAATCGTGGCTATGGTCCAACGGTTCGAGAAATTTCGCGTGAATTTGGGATCAAATCACCCAATGGCGTCGTTTGTCACCTTAAGGCATTGGAGAAGAAGGGTCTAATCACTCGAGAGCCGAATATGAGCCGGGCGATTGAGCTGACGACAGAGAAGAAAAACCGCACCATCCCAATGGTCGGTCAAATCGCGGCAGGGCAATTTCATGAAGCCATTGAGAATCACCAGGAAGTTGATCTAAATGATCTATTCCGCAATCGCGATTGCTACATGCTTCGAATCGCAGGCGATTCGATGATTGAGGCCCATATCGCCGATGGAGACATGGTCGTTGTTGAGCCACGATCGGAGGCGGTAAATGGCGAAATCGTTGTGGCCGAGACATCGGATGGCAACGCTACACTCAAGTATTGGTTTAAAGAGGCGGACCGAATCAGATTGCAACCGGCGAATTCTTCAATGGTTCCGATTTACGCGACGGATGCAAAAGTGAATGGCGTTGTAGTTGGTGTTATTCGCAAGGTTTAGCGTGGGTGGCCCAACGCGGGCGACTTAATACCGTTTCGTTCTGTTCACCATCTTAACGGTCGACTTTTCGTGCTTTTCCCAACTGCAATTTGTGATTCTTCCATCCAATTTTGGACAGCGTTTAGATTCAAGTTCTACCTCAGTCATCAGGCTTGCGGCATAAAGCAGGGGTTTAAGAATTGCCGTTATGGATCTTATTGCGTTGAATTTGGGTGATTTTCCGAAGTCTGATCTGAGTTCCACTTGAAACCGAAACCACTAAATTGGCGAAAATCAATTGAGACAGCCCGAAATTCGCGAGTCTTTTTGTTGAACAACGGGTTAAAATGAGGGCACGAACTAATGGTCGGAGTGGACAGCTTCTTAGTTTCTGATGACTTTTCTGGCTTGAGAAGTTATGCTAGGAGTCAGACGAATCGCTTTGCCCGCCAAAGACTTCCCACCTAAACATCTCGACGTTGAATAACAATGGCGATGGTTGTCGATGTCGACGATGAATAAGTTAGTCGCCATCAAATTTTCCTGCCGCAATTTCCGAATTGAAAGCGTTCTTAGAAACTTAGGGATGCTGACCCCGACACGAAGAGTTTATTTTCGCAAGAAGCGAAAAAATTAGGACTTCGCCAAACGAAATGTTGGGCCTACTCAAACGCTTTTTTGATTCCTAACCGTCAATCTAATCATGCCTAAATTAATGACCTCGACTTTATCAAATCGACCATCAACACATTCAATGGTGTTTCGCCGTTGTCGCGGATCGGTAATGAATTTAGTAATGATTGCGGTCTTCGCGATTCTGATTCTGGCTTTCGGAACCTACCTTTATGTGGGTAATTCGGGTCCTTCTACCCTTGAGCAACCGTTAACCGCAACCGCTTTTAGGGGGACATTCATCAAGGAAGTTCTCGATCAGGGCGAAATTCAGAGCTCCGAAAACGTTGAGATCCGATGTCAGATTAAATCGCGATACGGTTCAAAGGGTGCGACGGTGAAAACCTTGGTCGAGGAAGGCAAACTGGTGAAAGCTGGCGACGTATTGATCCAGCTTAATTCCGACGAAATCGAAGCAGCCCGCGAAGAACAGGAAATCGCTCGCAATAACGCTTTTGATGCCTTGACGGCGGCCGAAAACGATCTTAAATCTGCGGAAGCTACAAAGAAAGAATATGTCGAGGGCCTTTTCAAAGAAGAGAAAAGCTTAAAAGAAAACGCGATCAGTCAAGCGAAGGAAGAGCTGGATAAGGCAATCGAGTACCTTGAGTTTAGCCGAAAGCTTCAAGCGAAGGGTTTCATAACAACAACCATCTTACGAAACGATGAAGCCGCAGTTGATCGTACAAAAAGAACTTGGGAATCCGCGAATCAGTCCCTGTTTGTGCTCGAAAACTTTACCTACACAAAGTTCACTAGCGACTTCGACTCTAAAATCAACAGTGCCAAAAGTAAGGTTGATGCCGCAAAAGCAAACCTGAAAATTGAAGAAAAGCAGCTTACCGAGATCGAAGAGCAGTTGACGGCTTGCGAGATCATAGTCCCTGAAGGTCAAAGCGGCCAAGTCGTTTACGCCAACATTTTTTCGCGGCGCGGAAACGCTGAATTCGTTTTGGAAGAAGGCGCAGCGGTTCGTGAGGGCCAAGTTCTCATCAAGCTGCCGAATCCAGACAAGATGCAAGTCCGAGCGACAGTCAATGAATCAAGAGTGACGTCGATCAAAGAGGGAATGGAAGTACGAATCGCGGTTGACGCGTTGAACGGCGCAGAACTGGACGGAATGGTGACGAAGGTGAACCAGTATGCTGAACCGGAAGGTTGGGGCGGTGGTGGTGTTAGAAAATACGGAGTCTATATCGAGATTTCCAACCCGATCCGTGCGCTTCGTCCCGGTATGAATGCGGCTGTAACCATCGAAACCGAACGCCAAACTGACGCGTTGATGATTCCCATTCAAGCTGTTTACGGATACCGCGGAAAAACGTTTTGTTTAGTAAACGATAACGGCGTTTGGGTCACAACCGAAGTCGAAGTTGGGTCTTACAATGATACGAACATGGTGATCACCAAAGGGTTGGAATCCGGCTCAATCGTTGGACTGAATCCTGCTGGCTTTCAAGACCTGTTGCAGCTGCCAGACCTGCCTGAATTGGTCGATGATGAGGATCGTCAGGAGCGAGATCAACAACCTTCGATGAATCAAAAATCGAAAAAGCAAAAGCCGTCGAAGGCTAAATCGACAACTCCGGCGGCCGATTCAAAAATGACCAAAAAAATGAACTCGAAATCGAAACAGACCAAAAGCGTTGAACCAACCAAAGATGTCAAAAAGTCTGAGTCGGAAAAGTCTTCGGCCGTTAGCAAAGATATCGAATCCAAGCGAGACGCAGAATCCGGGAAGAAGCCGGGACGAACCTCGAATCTTCAACCCGCAGTCTAGAATCGTGATCTCAGTTTTGAACTTGCGGGATTTGGGAATCAAATTTTCGTTTGACTCTGACGTTCAGTCACTCGCGGACTCTTTGCCGTGAATGACGCGTCCAGCGGCGAATTGGAAAATCCAAGGTCATAAATGCAGGTTTTCTATGGGTAGATACGTATCTGGCTAATTAAGATAGAAAAGAAAAGGCGAATACAACACGATGGCTGATCTTGCCGCAAGCATCAAAGAATTAACCAAGACGTACAAACTTCAAAGCGAGGAAGTCCGCGCTTTGCGAGGGGTAACGTTCGATGTGCCCCAGGGCGATTATGTTGCCATTATGGGGCCATCGGGATCTGGGAAAAGTACGTTGTTGAATTTGCTCGGTTGTTTGGATCGACCAACGAGCGGCTCTTTCTTTTTGGGTGAAGATGACGTTGCCAAAATGGACGATGACGGATTGTCAACCATCCGTGCAACGAGGATTGGTTTCGTTTTTCAGTCGTATAACTTAATCCCGCAACTGACTGTTGAAGAAAACATTGAGGTTCCGCTTTACTATCAGGGACGACTCGATCCATCAGCACGTCAACGATGTCGCGAGTTAGCATCGATGGTCGGTTTAGGCGAGCGATTAGGTCACCGACCCACGCAGCTTTCGGGTGGTCAGCAGCAACGCGTGGCCATCGCGCGATCGCTGGTCAACGATCCGTACTTTATCCTTGCTGATGAGGCGACGGGAAACCTTGACTCCGTAACCACGGATGAAATATTGCAATTGTTCGAGCGATTGAACAACGAAGGTCGTACCATCATCATGGTCACACACGAAGACGAAGTTTCCGCACATGCGAAGCGAGTAATTCGGTTGCGTGATGGCCTAATACAAACGGATATACAAAACACTGATCGTGTGACCAATTTAAAAAAAGAAGCGATGGCAAAGATTCAGGACCCTGCAAAACCTCAAATGGAACGCAAGGTTTAAGATAAATGTTTGGTCTTCGAACTTGGATTCTTGGCGTAAAAAGCCTGTTGCTTCATCCGATGAGGTCGTTACTGACGGTACTCGGAATTTTTATTGGCGTTGCCAGCGTAATCTGGCTGCTGGCGATCGGCGAAGGAATCGGCAAAAAAGCGAAGGAACAGATCGAAGGCCTCGGCGCCGACAATATCATTGTTCGTTCGCGTAAGCCACCGGATGAGGGCGCAGGAGGCTTTTCGGCGCCCAAACTCTTCGGCTTAACGCGGGCCGAATGTGATACCATTGAAAGCACGATCGAAACGATTGGTAGCGTTCTTAGAATCCGGGAACTTCCCTATAAGTTTTCCTATGCTGGCAATCCAGATGTAAAACCCATTGATGGTCGACTCGTAGGATGCACTGAAGGTTACGCTGAGGTGACCCGTTTGGAGATGAGTGGAGTTGGTCGGTTCCTAAAAGATGACATTGATGTGAACGTGAATGTCTGTGTGTTGGCAGGCGAGTTGTCGGCCTACCTTTTTCCCTTTGAAGACCCGATTGGGAAGCAGATTTACCTGCCCGAATCTCAAGATTATTTTCGAGTGATTGGTGTTCTAAAGCCAAAAAATGCGACAGCGGCAATTGGTGGTTCACTTGATGCACAGGACTTCTCGCGTGACGTTTATATCCACATTAAGACAATGGAGCAGCGGTTTGGTGATACCGTCATTAAACGCGGAAGTGGATCATTTAGTGCTCAGGAGTTCCAGCTAAGTCAGGCGACATTGCGAGTGAAAGACGTTCGGGATGTTCCGCGAACCGCTAATGTGATTAAGGCCACACTCTTCAGTAAAGAAGGTGAACCTCGTCAAGACATTTCGGTAATCGTCCCCTACGAATTACTCGAGCAGGCAGCGACAACCAAGTTTATGTTTATGGTTTTCATGGGTCTGATCGCGGCGATATCGTTGTTGGTTGGCGGTATTGGAATCATGAACATCATGCTCGCCACGGTAACAGAACGCACGCGTGAAATCGGTATTCGGAGGGCAATCGGTGCCAAGCGAAAAGACATCATCCAACAGTTTTTAATTGAGACGATAGCGCTTTCGGTGGTCGGTGGTGCAACGGGAATTCTAGGTGGATTGTTGTGTCCCGCCGCGGTCGACGCAACACGTTTTGTCATGGAACAGTTTGCGCCGAAGATTCTAGATAGTCTTCCGGAAATTGTTCGCGAAACCGATGCGGTCATTGTGCCGCTTTCAATCCCGTTGGCGTTCTGCATTTCCGTGATGGTCGGCGTGATCTTTGGAATTTATCCGGCGATGCGAGCTGCTCAGATGGATCCGATCGAAGCACTTCGTCACGAATAATTCCGGGGTAATCGATTATTCTCCATTGTGAAAACGGCTGAAGGAACGCGATTGTCGCATCCGTCAGTCATGTTTTTACCACACCAGGCTTTTACCTTTCGACAGGTTTGCGAACGGGCAGTATGTCCGTGATCAACAGGCTCGAAAGTCAGTTGGCCACACTAATTCACGCCTTGATTGCGCAAGTGGCGATGAAGCAATCGATGTACTTGTTGATTGGTTCTTCAGATTCGTCCCAGCTATCTTCGTAAAAACCGGTGATTGCAAAACCCGCGTCAATTTGCCCCCCTATTTGATCTTGTAGGGTATGGCCAAAACATAGCGGTTCGTTGTCATTAATATATTTCTGGCGTTCGGTTTCGCTCAAGCTTTCCAAATCGGAGTAGGGAATTTTGAATCGCACATCGAGGATTCCTTTTAGGCTTTTTTCGTAATCAAAGAGGTAAGAGACTGGATTGGAAAAGCCACTTAAAAGAGTGCCACCTTTTTTGAGGACGCGATGTGCTTCTTTCCAGACCGGTAGCACATTGGGCACAAAAACATTCGAGCATGGATGCACGATCAGATCAAAAAATTCATCAGCGATCTGATCGAGATTTGCCATGTCTCCCTGAAGGGTCGCGATTGACAGTCCATCTCGGTCCGCGACGAAACGGTCTTGAGCCAACTGCATTTCTGAATTGTCATAAACGGTGACCTCGGCTCCTGCAGCGGCCAAAATGGGACCCTGTTGTCCCCCGCCGCTCGCAAGACAAAGTGTTGCCAGGCCATTAAGCGGCGGAAACCAATCACGTGGAACCGGTTTCTCAGGCGTCAAAACAATACTCCAATCGCCCTTTCGTGCCGCAGCAATCGTTTCAGAAGTAACCGGTTGGGTCCACTGATTCTTCGTTTCAACCTGTCTATTCCAAGCGATTCGATTGTATTCAAGTAACTGCATTGCCGTTTTGGGGTCCATGGCCTTCATTTTCTAGCGAAATTTTCTGGATTTCAAAAGCGAATGATATCAAAACAGCTCTCTAGCAAATCCAATAGAGGAAGTTGAGTGCGTCAAAATCGATAACATCGTTCAAATAAAAATACCTTAAAACGCGTGATATGAAATGTCGCTTTAGATAGAGAGAATCATCGGTGTAGGGAGACACAAGTTATCACGAACGGAATCTTCGTTAAGCTTTCTGTTACCCATGTAAGCAATGTCACGTTTTTCCTTAATCAAAAATACAATACTCGCTGCAGCGATTTGTCATTGCTGGCTGGTTTTTCTACTAGTCGATGCATTTGCAATCGAAACGCCCATAAGCATTGCAAACTCCACCGCGCCAAAAACCCCGCTGACACGCCCTAATATCGTATTGATCAATCTCGACGATGCGGATCGGGAGATGTTTCGACCTGAGGTTCTGGCCTCGCGATTCCCAGCCATTGATTCAATCGCCAAAACAGGCTTAACGTTCACTAACTTTCATGTGACAACACCACTTTGTGGACCATCACGTGCCTGTTTGCTTCGTGGGCAATATGCACATGCATTAGGACATCGAACAAACATTTCTGGAACGGTTGAGACGCGGGGGTTCGGAGGGGACTTCAAGACGTTTATTGAGAAGGGATACTACGATGATGATTTTGGTCGATGGATGAAAGACGCTGGTTATCGAACGATGTTCGTGGGGAAGCACATCAACCAAATTGATGGCAGATCTGGAATTCCAGCCGGTTGGGACGATTACTACCGGTCACAAGGATCTCGTTATTATCTCACAACGAGATTCACAAATAGGACCAATCCTAATGGTGCCGGTGAAACTCTTCCTGAGGGTGTTTATCGAACCAATGCTGAAGCTGCAGACGTCGCCCGCCTGATTCGAGATCATAAAGATACGGCCCAGCCGTTGTTTGTGTATTTTTCTCCATTTGGTCCTCATACAGAAGGAAAAGCGAATGGTGGCATGATCGACACTGCCAACATGGATACTTGGCCGGATATTTCTCCGCCAATAGCCGAAGATTTCGACGAAGCTGACATTCTCGATAAACCGCCAGCCTACAGTCAATTGCTACAGTTGTCGGAGAAGATCAAAGAAAGACTTAGGCGGGATTATCGTAAAAGGATGCTTGCAACCAAATCGGTCGACAAGGCAATCGCAGCGATCGTAGCGTCTCTCAAGGTTACGGGGCGTTACGACAACACCTATATCATGGTGACGTCGGACAACGGTTATTCACTCGGACAGCATCGCATCAGTGGTAAAGGGAACACGATGACAATGTCTTCCCATGTTCCCATGATCATTAGCGGTCCAGGTGTTCCCGCTAACCAAACAGCCAATCATCTTCTGGCACACATCGATATCGCTCCGACCTGTTTGGAACTGGCTGGTGCGCCAATGAAACCGTTTTTCGATGGGAAATCATTTGCCCCATTGCTCGCTTCAGGCCGAACATCCAGTGAAGAATCTTGGCGTGACTCGATTTTGATTGAAAACTGGCAGTCTCGACGGTTTCTCAAATACACGCTGAAAACGACTTTTTCTCAATTGCGACTGTATGACTCGATCTACACTCAATGGGCCGATGGATCTCGTGAGTTCTATGATCTTTCCAAAGATCCCCTGGAATTAGAAAATAAAGCATCGACATTGACCGAAGAGCAGCATCAATCATATCGGAAAAGAATGATGTCATTGCGGCGGAACATGCCAGAGCCATTAGCGACGGTTGAGCAACCGCCGGCGAACTTCATACCAAGACCTGGACAGCCGTTGATGGTATGTGGTGTCGCAGAGGATAGCTGCGGCATCAATAAAGTCAATTTGGTCATTCGCAAACGGTCGTCCGGAGAGTTCTGGAATGGAACGGGATGGCAGGTGGAGCGGATCACCCTGGAAACTGAACTTAAAAACCCAAATGGGATTCAAACGGAGTGGGGCTATTCCCTCAATACGACCGAACCACTGCATACCTCTGCTGACTATAGCGTCGTACCGCGAGCGTATTCAAACAACGGAAGTTTCACGAGGCAAGTCGTCGTGCAAAAATTCCAATACGACGCGTTTCCACCGGTCACGAAAATCAGTAAGGTTCGAAAGCTGGGCAACGGGAAAGTTCGAATCAATGGTCGAGCGCGAGATAATTATAAGGTCCGGGACATCCGGTTGGTTTTGCAAAACCTAGTAACGGGAGAATGTTTTGATGGTGATAATTGGGTGGCCAAAAATACTCCGATTGATACGGAAACCAACGATGCCGACCAATGGTTTTTTCTAACACCGCATTTGGCCGCCGGTTCTTATTCGTTTCGTGCCCGAGCCTATGATACGGCGGGCAACTTTGACCCCACCCCGGAAGTTGAAAAATTTGACATCGAGTGAAGGAATTAGAAATAGGACCTTAGTGACGTCACGACCTGCTTGGAATCTATGCGTGCAACGTCCAGTGGGTTACCCGCTCACATCAGCCTGATGACACCAGGGGGCGCCAAAAAAAGTTTTTATTTAACGCACTGATACTCTAGTCCTAATCGGTCGCCAATTTTCTGTCATCGAGATTCAACTTCTTGAAGCTTGAGACGCATGCCTTCGCTCAATTCCAAAATGCGTTCAACGGGCAACTCTTCGGCGCGTGTTTGTGGCCCAAGTTCTAATCGGTCCAACACATCGTCGACATCCGGTTTGTCAAGCTGCCCCTTGAAAGAGCTGATTACTACGCTGCGCAAGAACTTTCGCCGATGAAAGAAAAGTGAGCGTACGAACTCGTGGTAAAACGGCACATCATGAATGCGACTGCGTTTTTCAAGAGAATGCTCCAAATGAATGATTGCAGAATGGACTTTGGGTCGCGGCCAAAAAACGGATGGTCCAAGCACTCGGACGATTCGGCAATCGCACAGGCTCTGCATCCAAATACTCAACGCGCTGTAATCCTTGGTTCTGGGTACGGCAACAATTCGGTCCGCCAACTCTTTTTGAATTGTAACGGTCATCGACGTCGGCAAGATTTCCGTCAGTAGCAAATTCGAAATGATAGGCGTGGCAACGTTGTAGGGCAGGTTGGCAACCAATTTGAATCGGCAATTTGGAATCGATTCAAACTTCTCCTTGATGGTGCTCAGGACGATCGGACTGAAGTTATTCTTGTTCCGCAGCGCGTCATTTTGCACCATCGTGATATTGTCAAATTCCTCCAACTCCTCGCGCGCAAGTTGATGCAAATGCGTATCGATCTCTACGGTAATGACATGGGCAGCCCGTGGTGCCATCAGCGATGTTAATGATCCGGTTCCAGTTCCGATTTCCAGAACCAAATCATTGGATTCAATATTGCCTGAATCAACCAGCAAGTTGAGCAGGTTCATGTCAATTAGAAAGTTTTGACCATGTCGAGAATCCGGTTCGAGACCAACTTCTCTGAAGCGTTTAGTTAGAAAAGAAACGGTTTGTTTTGCGACCATAAATGACTTTATTTAATAATTATCTTTTGGAGAAATCGGATGACTTTTTCGCGTACCGTGATTGGAGGAATGATCGCGTTTCTTAGGATTGACTTTTCCATTCCAGTTGCCGTTCAACGTACTTGGCAAGCACGTCGGTTTCGAGGTTGACCGGCTCGCCTTCGTTTAATTCGCCAAGCGACGTGACATCCAAAGTATGGGGGATCAGTGCGACACTGAACGTTGAATTCGTAACCTCGACTAGTGTCAAGCTAACGCCATCAATCGTGATCGAGCCTTTGGACACCATCTGCTTCATCAACTTTTCGTCGGCTGAAAAAACGAATGTCGACCAGTCGGCGTCATCGGAACGACTGAATAACTTGCCAACCCCATCCACATGACCCGTTACATAATGACCGCCCAAACGATCGCCGACTTTCAAGGCACGTTCGAAATTAACTTTGGTGCCAGTGACCCAGTTGCGCATGATCGTCCGGGACCATGTCTCTTGTCCAGCATCAAACGCCAGCACGTTGTCGTAGATCCCCACAACGGTTAGGCAGCAACCGCTAATTGCGATGCTGTCACCAATCATGATGTCATCAAAGGTGCGGCCCACATCGATTCGCATTCGATATCCTGCGGCTGTCGGCTCGATTGCGTTTATGGATGCGAGTGTTTCTACAAGTCCGGTAAACAACGATAAACTTCCTAAAAAAACAATACGATTGAGCTCAAGCGAATTACTCGATCATTATCGACGGGTAATGGGGATCAAGTGCTCTCAATTCGTTGACACTAGCCACGGACCCGAAAATTCGCGAGAATGTGCAACCCCAAATCAAACGGATTTTGGCTTGATAACTAGCCTATCATGCTCCCCTAAACCCTTGGAAAAAACAATGAGTAATATTATCGATGTCAAAGGTCGCCAAATCCTCGATAGTCGTGGAAATCCGACCGTCGAAGTTGAGGTTTTTCTCGCTGACGGGAGTCACGGTCGTGCTGCCGTTCCCAGCGGTGCGAGTACCGGAGCTCACGAAGCGTGGGAATTGCGTGACGCGGTGCCTAATTTCTACATGGGCAAGGGCGTTACCAAGGCGATTGACCATATCAATTCGGTGATTGCCGAAGGAATCGTTGGGATGGACGGTTTGGATCAGGCCGGGATCGACATGGCGATGATTGAAATGGATGGAACACCCAACAAAAAGAAACTGGGCGCAAACGCCATTCTCGGCGTCTCACTTGCCTGTGCGAAAGCAGCAGCTGAGTTTACTGGTCAGCCACTTTATCGTTACCTGGGAGGTGCCGGTGCCCGAGTGCTTCCGGCTCCGATGATGAATATCGTCAATGGAGGAGAACATGCGGATAATTCGGTAGACGTTCAGGAGTTCATGGTAATGCCACTTGGCTTTGAACGATTTAGCGATGCACTTCGTTGCGGCGTTGAAGTCTTCCATCATTTGAAGAAAGTTCTCCAGGATCGTGGTTTGAATACGGCGGTTGGAGACGAGGGTGGTTTCGCTCCCGATCTTGGCAGCAATGGCGAAGCACTCGACCTCATCATGATGGCAATCGAAAAAGCGGGTTATCGTCCTGGGGACCAGGTTCAGATTGCGTTGGATGTTGCGGCAACTGAATTTTATGATTCGGGAACCGGCAAATACAAAATTGATGGAAAAGAATTGTCTTCGGGCGAAATGGTTGACTTCCTCGCTGATTGGGCAAACCGTTATCCCATTTGTTCAATTGAAGATGGCTGTTCAGAAGACGACTGGGATGGTTGGAAGCAACTGACGGACAAGATCGGCCACCAAACTCAATTGGTTGGCGACGATTTGTTTGTCACCAACGTTACGCGATTGCAGCGTGGAATTGACGAGGGAATCGCGAACAGTATTTTGATCAAAGTCAATCAAATTGGTACGCTTACCGAAACCATTGAAGCGATTCAACTTGCAAAGCGAAACGGTTACACCAGCGTCTCGTCACATCGCAGTGGCGAAACGGAAGACACCACCATTGCCGATTTGGCCGTGGCACTTTCCACGGGTCAGATCAAAACCGGTTCGGCATCACGTAGCGATCGAATGGCCAAATACAATCAATTGCTTCGTATCGAAGAAGAACTTGGCGAAACCGCGATATACGGCGGCCCTTACTTTCCGAAGAGATCGTAGTTTGATCGGAGTATGACGGCCTAGAGGAGCGTTGCTAAGATTCAGCCTCGCTCACAGACCATGCAATTTCGAATAAGATAAAACGCGGAAGCCGACATAAGTTGCTTCCGCGTTTTTTGCATGGTTGTGACACGAAATCATCTCCATTCGGGTTCATGAATCAACGGGCTTCTCGGCCATAAACTTATTGTTTTAGAAATCCCAACCGTTCACATCTGTCAAAAAGTAATTCACTCGATGAACGAAACCGAATTAGTCTTTGCCGAGAACTCGCCTTACGACAGCCTCGAAGCGGTTATTGAGCAAGACGATGACGTGGCTTATTTTTATTTGCGTCCAACCGGTAAACAAAAATATGACATGAAGTCGTGTTGGATTCGTAACTTTTGCAAAGCACCCGAAACGTTCGACAAAGAACGGATGAAGCAAGGCCTTGCACCGATTCTACCTGAGCGATTTTGCAAATTCCCAGACGGCCAACCGAAGCTGATTGAATCCGAATTGCGGATCGTTTGGTTCGAAAGTGGCGACGGTGCAGCGCTAATGCATGGAGATGAATTTCTGTCGGTCATTCCGCCCTGGAGTGGAACTCAAATCGGTGAAAATAACTTGGAGCTTAGTGGATACGCACGCGACTGCATTGGTGTTTCGCCCCTCTGCATTGAGTTGTCCGATCCCAGAGCGATCAATCAAAGGATTGCCAGCGCGGATCAGTATTGGAGTTCATGGGAAACCGACGATTCGCCCTGGTTGTTGGAAGAACCCAAACTCTTTGCAGCTTACGAAAAAGCGTTTGGGACCCATTCGAAATATTACGCAATCGATAATGGGCAGTGGCCACCCAAAGCGATCGTCCGATTCGATTGTGACGATCGGATCATTTTCATGACCTTGGGCGTTTCGCTTTGCCCGCAACCTCAAGCCGAACTTTACTTCGAAAATCCAAATACCGTTCGTCGGATAGAACTTGGTTGCTCGTTCTCCAAAGATGTACCAGAGCCGACACTTGCTGCGTTTTTAGGTTATTTGAGCGGCCAAGTCGCAATGCCTTGGCAGCAGTTGACTTTTTTAGCTAGTGGGCACACCATCACGTGCGACCTTTTTTTAAAGACAGATCATCTACCCGACTTTTCGTCAATCTTATTATGGAATCAGAATCAGCTACCTGACTCGAGCCAAGTCGTTTCAATTCCTGACGTCATGGGTGAGGAAGTCAATTTACTCTGGACGATTCCGCTTTTCGAAAATGAAAGACAAATGGCCAGTCAATTAGGCTCTGCGGCCATCGCAGGAAAAATATTAAAGTCTCAAGGACTGCCTATCATCGATAACCGTTCTATCGCAGTTTAGTTCGAAAGTGGATTGACATGATGGTCAATGTCAAAGTCCAAATGGCCGGCAGGACAATCGAGGAATGGAAACAAACGACGTGTGCATTGAACAAAACAAGCAATAAAGTAGCCTCGTTTTCGAATAAAGAGACGATTCGGCGATCACAAAAACTGAAATCGCGTTGACCTCAGTGGATTAGAGTGATCGTCGACAAACATCTCAAGGAAAAACGGTTTGATTTGGATAGTTGTGATTTTGGGAATTGCAGCCGTTGTTGGCGGCATGTTGTATTCGGCACACCTTGCGAAGGTCCGTCGCGAAGCGTTTGCATCGATTGCTAACACTTTGGGAATGACCTATTTCAGTGGCAAGAATGATTCATTTGACGAGCAATATCCCTTCCTGAATAAACTGACCATGGGGTCGAATCGATATGGCTACAACGTGATTTCCGGTGAGTATCGCGGGCATGATGTTTGCTTGTTTGACTACCACTATGAAACACATACAACCGACTCAAAAGGGCGGCGTAAAACCCATCATCATTATTTTTCGTTTTTCATCATGCAGATGAATCTGAGATGCCCCGAGTTGGTGATTACTCACGAAAATTGGCTATCCAAGTTCGCACAGTTTTTTGGATACGATGATATCGATTTCGAATCGGCCGAATTTTCACGCAGTTTTTGCGTGCGATCTACCGACAAAAAATTTGCGTATGATGTTTGCAATGCACGCATGATCGATTACCTGCTGGATCACAGAGACCTTGATATCGAGATCGAAAACCATTGCTTGACCTTTTTCTACGATCGCTGTCTTAAGCCCGAGGAGATTGTCTCGAATTTGAATCGCCTGATGGAAGTTCGCGAGCGAATTCCGAATTATCTTTTCACGCAATAAATAAATGGGTAGAAAGCACCCGGTAGACGAAGCCATTCGTGTGTCAGCGCCATTCCCTATTAGCGCTATTCCCCGTTAGGGTAGAAACCAAACTTGAATACCCCCAGCGGATTTTTCCATCGGCCGTGATTCAAGTTTACCGTCTTCCAATTTTTTTTCGTTCATTCAAGTCCTCGACGACGAAATTCAGCATTTCGCCAACGAGGAAAATTGAGCCGCAAATGCAAGTTAACTCAAACTCCTGATCGTTGGGGCCCAATTCGGAGCTAGGAAAATTCTTTGACGCGAATTTCCATGCTAGTTCCGGAGTTTCTTGGTAGACCAATTTCGTTTTTCGCAATTGCGGCGTCATTTTTTCATAGGTGGCGATCAACCTCTCGCCCGATTGAGCACGTGAATTCGACTGAAATTCGGTAAAAACAATTTGATCGAATACGCCGTTTAATCGATTTAGAATCGCAACATGATCTTTATCTGTTGAGCAAGAAAAAATAGCTTGGCGTTTTTCGTTGGGCCAATTTTTGTCAATCGCGTCGACCATTGCTGAGATTGAAATTTCATTGTGAGCCATATCGACGATAACGGTCGGGTTTTCCGAGATGACTTCCAAACGACCTTTCAACGAAACGGTGTTTAAGCCATTTCGAATCGCTTCGGTTGAACTGGCATCTGTGAAATCGATACCGGATGACTGCCTTTTGCAAAATTCAAAAACGGACTTGATCGCAAGCGCGGCGTTGGACGCTTGATGTTCACCCCGGACGTTCAGCGTAATTTGACGAATAACAATATTCGCGTTCTGCTCGGAATGGGTTGCCGTTGAATCGAAATCATGATCGCGGTAGTCAAACGTGACTTGACCATGATTTGTGGTCACGTTTTCGATTCCAAATGACTCCGACAGTTGAAAGTATGTCGCATTTTTGCTTTCGGCGATGGACCGCATCAATTCAATGATCTCGGGTTGGGTGCAACCTGAAATTGCCACCTTCCCGGGTTTGATGATCCCCGCTTTTTCAGTGCCGATCTCCAAGAGGGTCTCACCAAGTTGTTTGGTGTGGTCGAAACTGATCGACGTAATGATGGATGCGATGGGAACACAGATATTCGTCGAATCCAACCTGCCACCAAGTCCAACCTCAAGAGCCACGAGATCAACACCGTGTTCTTTGAAAAGCAAAAATGCAGCTGCGGTTGAGATGTCGAAAAAAGTTGCCGGTCTCAGCGACATGCCGGACTCGATCTCGTGATCAAGAATCTCGACCTGCTTCAAGACCTCGGCAAGCACGTTTTCGATTTGGAGGAGCGAAACCTCTGCACCGTCGATTTGGAATCGCTCGGTATAGCGTTCAAAATGCGGCGAAGAGTAAACGCCGGTTTTAAAACCTAGCTGGTGAGCGATTGCCGATACAAATTGGGCGGTCGAACCTTTCCCTTTGGTTCCAGCGATATGGATAATGTCTAGGTCATGGTGGGGATTTCCCAAGCGGTCGAGCAACGTTTGGATCGTCTCAAGCTTGAACTCGTTATCCAACTGGATTGGGCTTCGTCGTTCATAATTGATCCGCCCGAAGACTTTTTCGATAAGTGTCGTCGTTGTCAATTGGCGGTGGAGAACGTCGTCGCTGACGCTCGCTTTGGGGTGCATATTGGAATCGTTACAGGAAGCCCGAACTATTTCTTAGGAGGCTTTTATCAATTGAACGGATTTTAGCGTTTTTGGATGATTCGGAAAGCTCGTACTTTGAAACCGTGGAATTCTCTACCTTGTTTGTCTGCTTAGCCGTTTTTATAGTGTTTGAATCAATTTGTGTGAAAACCTTAATGACAAGTCGTTTCAGACATTTGCGAATCTACAGATCGATTTTCATGGATTCTTGTCATCGGTTGCCAACGAAATCGTCCTGTATTGACGGCATTTTGAACCTTTAATGAATGCAAATCGTAATTCCATAGACCTAGAAATCTTTTTGACTCCTTCGAAATCCTGATTCATTGTCTCTTATTTTCGAGGGAAAGAACGATCGCGTTCACATACCCCACGCATCCCGACCCTATTTTACGTAGATTCCGCTGAGAATTCATCAATGAGCGAAGAAAAAGCCACAGCATCCTTGCCAGAAAAAACACGGCGATTCGGCGATGACAGTTCAAACATCGTTATTGAGACAAAAAACCTTTCCAAGGTTTACCGGGACTTTTGGGGGCGGCAAAAAGTTCGTGCTTTGAAAGCACTGGATTTGGAAGTTCAAAAAGGTGAGATCTTCGGATTGCTGGGTCCCAATGGTTCTGGAAAGTCGACGACAATGAAGCTGTTGCTGGGCTTGCTTTTTCCCAGTGGCGGTCAGGCCTTGGTCCTTGGAAAAGAAGCTTCCAACGTCGAAAAGAATGAGCGAATTGGTTACCTGCCTGAGGAATCGTACCTTTATAAATTTTTAAACGCAGAAGAAACACTCGATTTCTATGGTCGGCTTTTTGATATGCCGGCCAATGTCCGCCGAGATCGGGTGAAATCATTGATTGATCGTGTCGGACTGACCGGTGCACGGCGTCGGCAGCTGAAAGAATACTCAAAGGGAATGACGCGTCGGATCGGTTTGGCCCAAGCGTTGATCAACGACCCCGACTTGATTTTGCTTGATGAGCCAACATCCGGGCTTGATCCACTGGGAGTCGATGAAATGAAAAAGATGATCATCGAACTCAAGGAACAGGGTAAGACGATCGTGATGTGCAGTCACTTGTTGACAGACGTTCAGAGTGTTTGCGACCGAATTGCAATTCTTCATCAAGGTGAATTGAAGGAACTTGGACGCGTTGATTCTCTTTTGGAAGTATCAAACGAAGTCCAAATTCGGGCTGGCGGGCTTTCTGCCGAAGCTGAGCAGGAAATCAAAGATGTGATTGCCAAGCATAATGGTGAGCTCGTTGAGTACGGTAAGCCATCGACGACTTTGCAAGACTTGTTCCTTGATATTGTTAGTGAAAGTGAAGCTCGCCCTGGTCGCCAAGCCAATCGTCGTGATGAGTGATGTTGCAAACATCAGTTTTGATTCTCCTGGGACCAAAAATCGGCGACAAGTATTTCAACTGAAATCTATTTCTGAACTCGTTACGTTTCTTCTGAAAAATTTCTACAAACTTTAGTCACAAAAAATGATATTTGACGATTCAATTTCGTTGCTCGATTGGCTGACCGACAGCGCGCCAATTTTCGTGATCGTTGCGGGGATCGTTGCCGCCATTGGCCTCGTTTTTAGTTATCTGATTGCAACGTTACAGTACGGCCCGTCCGAGGCGTTTTATTTCGTCTCTCGCATCGTTTTTCAGATCATTCCTGATTTTGTGAGGACGTCGTTCGGCCGGATTTTTGCCTTGGCAAAACTGTCCGTTCAAGAAACGGTTCGCAAGAAGGTGATCTTCGTTGCGTTTGCGATCTTTACCGCCCTGCTTCTCGGCGGTGGCTGGTTTCTCAATATGAACACGCGGCATCCAGACCAGGTTTACATCGGCTTTGTCTACTTTGGGACGCAGTTGCTGATGGGACTTTTCGGTTTATTGATTGCGACCTTTAGTTTGCCAGCAGACATTAAATCACGAACGATTTACACGATCGTTACAAAGCCTGTCCGGTCCAGCGAAATTGTTTTGGGGCGGGTTTTAGGATTCGGTTTCGTGGGCACGATGATGTTGCTTCTGATTTGGATTGCAAGCTACCTTTTCGTCGAACGTGGTCTCAACCACACCCATGACCTTTCCGACGTCTCGTTCACAAAAATTGAAAAGCGGGGTGAATCCTCGATTTCAGGAGGGAGAACGTCGCTTTCCGCCGAATATGAAGGTCGGTCTGGCGTTGCGTCAAACCATTGGCACCTTGTTGAGGTGACCTCAGAAAAGACGGAGTCCGGTGAGCCAGCAGGTCGGGTGAATATTCAGGTCCCGGCAGAAAATGGTGGACATGCACACGAATTAATCGTTTCGTCATCAGAATTCACAGGTCCGATCAACGATCGCGCCAACGAGTATGTCCGAGCACGTGTCGATGACGGGAAATTGGTCGTCTTCAATACGGAAACAGGCGATCCGGTGGATTACCGTGTCGGACCCCCTACCGGGATTTTGATGGCCCGCAAACGGATCGGTGCGAAAGAGCTTTCGTTTACTGACCGACGCGGCAACGAAAAAGACGAAGGTGTAAATGTTGGCAACGAGTGGATGCACAGATCATACATCGCGGGCGGAAGTTCCTCACTTGCCCGAGCGATCTTTTCGTTCGAAGGTTTCTACAAGGACCAATTTTCGAATCCCGATTTGGTGCAGTTGGATCTCAACAACATGAGTGTCGTAAGGACACACAAGGGAAATATCGAGCGTGGAGTTTCGGGCGCCATCCAAATTCGCGGAGTGACCGATGATTATGAGTATTTGACGGCACCGATTATTTTCGAAGCTGACGAATTCGCAATCAAGACACTGTTCATCGATCGAGTTCAACGCAACTGTGTCCGTAAATCAACCGTCGAAATTGAAGGGGAGTTTGCCGAGGAAGAAGTTGGCGACTTTGACTTGTTCGAGGACATTGGTGCCAATGGTAAAGTCGAAGTCATTCTTCGATGCAACGAGTCCGGACAATTTTTTGGTGTTGCTCAAAACGATCTTTATTTTTTAACCAGCGAAGGTAGCTTTGCATTGAATTTCGCCAAAGCCTACTTCGGGATTTGGCTGCAAATGATGTTTATCATTTCTGTTAGTGTCATGTTTAGCACGTTTTTGAGCGGAATTGTTTCGATGGTCGCAGTGCTGTCAACTCTTGTGCTTGGATGTTTCGGCGATTTGATTTTGGAATTACGCCAAGGCGTGATGGAGGGTGGTGGCCCGATCGAATCGATATTCCGAATCTATACGCAACAGAATCAAGTGACGCCAATGGATGAAGGTATTGGGAAAACGGTGATCAAGTCGCTAGATGCCGCTTTCCTCGAAACCGTGACGTACATGCGGTATTTGGTTCCTGATTTTACGCGGCTTGATTTCTCCGAGCCGCTGGTTGCCGGATTCAATATTAACTTATCAGTCTTCCTGATTGCCACGATCCTTACAGGTGTGTTTGCCTTTATGACCGTGATCGTCGGGTACTTTGTTTTGAAAACACGTGAGATCGCCAAATGACGCGCAACGATTCTTTTCGCCGCAAGATCATTTATATTTGTCTAATTCCCGTGCTGTTGATCCCATTGGCATTTGTCAGCCAACCTGCAACGGTTTCCAAGGGATCTGGCGAAACATCTTCATCCGGTATTCTGTCTAAAATCCGCAAGGATCATCGACTTTCGCAAGCCGAAATCTCCGAGGTCGATCCGGCGAGTGAGTCCATGAAGCTGGCGACTTTGGGATTGCGTCCGGTTGCTGTGACGATGCTTTGGCATCGGATTCAGGAATCGAAGAAGAAGCAACAGTGGGACCGGATGCGGACTTCAACCCAAACGTTGATCGCGCTCCAACCGAACTTTATCAAAGTTTGGGAGTTTCAGGCGCATAACCTTTCTTATAACATCTCGCGAGAATTCGATGATTATCAGTACCGATATCATTGGGTCAAAGAGGGATTGTCGTATTTGATGACCGGAATCGCCTATAACCGCAAAGACCATCGAATTTTCGATTCGCTGGGGTTCTTTTTCGGATTAAAGCTCGGGCGATCGGACGAAAAACTCCAATTCCGTCGCATGTTCCGAAAAGATGCGGACTACCACGCGAAGATGAAGGACTACGGTATCGATACGTTCAAGATAAGATCTCCGGAACTGGGTGGTCCAGACAATTGGTTGGCAGCCTACGAGTGGTACGATCGTTCTCGAAAGGGTGTCAACGCGGGTTTTCTTAAAAAGCCAAACAGCGAATTGATGTTTTACAAGCAGCCACCGAGTCAATTGCGAAATTACGCAATCGATTACGAGACAGAAAAACGACCAGATGAAGCTGCACAGTTGGCATGGGAAAAAGCGTTGGACGAATGGACCGGTCCTGAATTCGGTGATCGAGAAATCTTAACCTCGACGAGATTGCCGATCTATTTGGAAAAGCTGGCTGTCGAAAACGAACGCATCGATTCGATGCGCGATGAAATGGACAAAATTATTCTTGGCTTGCGAGATGAACTCGACGCAATTCGCAAAGGCCAAATGACCGACGAAATGTGGAAAGCTTATAACACGCCACAGGAGTTGGTCACCGGTGACATGTTCGAGAATTTGATGGCGGCCAAAAAAGTCTTGGATGTTGATAAGGACCGAGAGTTTGAAGCGGAAGTTGATAGACGCTTGTCAGAAGGCTCTCTGAAACTGACACCCGCTCAGAAAAGCAAATATGATCTGCTTCGATTGGAAATCAAGCAAAAGCTAAACGAACTTCGATTTGTTTCCAACTATCGAACGACCGTCAACTACGAATATTGGAGAGACCGATGCGAATCTGAGTCCCAAAATGAAACCATTGAGGCGAGGAAAGCCCTCTTCGATGCGCGTGAGTTGGTGAAACAAGCGAAAATCGATGAAGCGGTTGTCACCGTTCCGAAGAAAGACCAGGACGGACAGTTCATCGTCGATGAAAATAACAACCAGGTGATGGAGCAAATTACCGAACCGGGTGCGATCCAAATGTATGAGAAGTCATTCAATTTGTGGGCAACGGTTCTGGATAAATACGAACGTCTTGCAGACGATGTGATGGAAGATGATCTTGTCGGAGCCATGAAAGAGTATTCGGGTAACTTGCGAAAAATCCAGGCGGAATGGCCGCTCGACTTCCCTCTTCAAGAGTTGATTGATTTCCGATCTGCTCGCCAACTAGAAGATGGATTACCGACGACCGCTTCGATGGCTGATCGAATTGAAGCCGCAAAAGAACTGGAAGAAGCAGAGAATGCGGCTAAGGAAGCTTTGAAAGACCTGAATATTGCCCCAGAAGCCAAGAAAGACGAAGCCAAGAAAGACGAAGCCAAGAAAGCATGATACTTTAGATCAAAGTGTTCGATGAACGCCACTTTGTCCGAGCGATGCCTTGTCATCGCTTTTTTTGCGCGCTGCTTAAAATCAAAGGGTGATTGGAAACTAGTCCCAATCGGAAAAGCTGAAGGGCGAGAACTAAACAGCTAGGTTAGGCCCTTGCGGCAATCTACAGAATAGGTTTCGGGGATTTGCGTGTAGGAGTCGTGCTCGCAAAATGGTAAGATGACGTTGCTCAAACCCTCTTCCTAAATCGCCATCAACTTAATCGGAGCCAGCCTTTTCGTGCGCGATCTAAAACAGGCACTTGAGCGAATCGAATCTCGCCTTAAAAACATTTACCCGAACGTATTGCCCAGTACGATCGATTCGATTGAAGAATTGATCAAGTCATTATCGGTGAGATGGGACGATGAAAAAGTACAATTTCGACCTGAAAAAAAGCGTTGGGACCAGACAGACATTGTACTGATTACTTACGCGGATCAGGTCGCCCAAACGGATTCACCACATACGCCGACACTTGAATCCTTAAAAACGTTTCTGAATCGATATTCGATTCCAGAATTCATCAATACCGTTCATCTGCTCCCTTTCTACCCGTTCACCTCTGATGATGGATTCTCGGTCGTCGATTACTATGACTTGGCGGATGGCACGGGCAGTTGGGACGACGTCAATCGACTGAATGAAGACGTCTACCTGATGTTTGACTTGGTCTTGAATCATTGCTCAAAACAGAGCGAATGGTTCCAACGATTTTTGGAATGCGAAGAGCCATACGATCAATTTTTTCATGCAGTGGACCCGGAGGAAGATCTCTCTCTGGTGACTCGGCCGCGTAGTCTTCCATTGCTAACCAAATTTAAAACAAGCAACGGCCCAAAGCATGTTTGGACGACGTTTAGCGAAGATCAAGTCGATTTGAATTTTAGTAATCCGATTGTCCTTTTAGAATTTCTGAAGATCTTGTTGTTCTACGTTCAGCAAGGCGCTCGCATCGTTCGGCTTGATGCGATTGCATTTCTCTGGAAAGAAATGGGTACCACCTGCGTTCATCTTGAGCAGACACACGAGGTGGTCAAGCTGATGCGTGACGTTTTGGAAATCGCGGCGCCCGGCGTGATTTTGTTGACTGAAACCAACGTACCGCACAAGGAAAACGTAAGCTATTTTGGTGATGGCGACGAAGCTCAAATGGTGTATCAATTTAGCCTTCCACCGCTGCTGCTCGACATGTTTACACATCAGGATCCGACGCCACTTCGAAACTGGCTGGAGAATTTGGAGCAAACTCCTCGAGGCACGACATTTTTTAACTTTGCATCATCGCATGATGGAATTGGTGTTCGACCGTTGGAAGGGTTGCTCAATCCCGAGCGTTTCAATTCGCTCGTCGATGAAATGCGAAAGCGGGGGGCGTACATTGGAACACGAAAACAACCAGACGGATCCGATACCGCCTACGAGCTAAACATCACCTATATCGATGCTCTTTCGGATCCATATGATTCATCGGATGAAAACTGGGTTCGCTCTGATGCCGATATTCGCAAGTTTATCTGTTCACAAGCAATTATGCTTTCGTTGCCGGGTATTCCTGGAGTCTATTTTCATAGCTTGGTCGGAACTCCAAACGATGGTGCCAGTGCGGCTGAATCGGGTATTCCTCGCCGCATCAACCGCCGCAAGTATGACCTGAATGAAGTGTGTCAAATCCTGGATGATCAAGACTCAAGTCAGGCAAAAGTATTTATGGCATACCAGAAACTGCTGCGATGTCGAATCGAATGTACGGCATTTCATCCCGATGCTGAATGCAAGGTCATCGACGTTGGTGACTCGCAATTGTTTGCCTTCCAAAGGACGGCGGTCGATGAATCGGAAAATGTAATCGTCATTGCCAATCCCACAGCAACAGAAATTGAGTTTACCCTCGACGGTAGTCAACGATACCAAGATGTTTTGATGGAAGCAGACATGCGGTCGACCAACACGATTTCGCCCTTCGGCTTCCTATGGCTCCGCGTTGTTTAAACCTTTGATTCGTGAAGATATGATCTAGAAATCAATCCATGGGCGTCCGTTAGCCAAGATTTATCGCAACAGTGCGACGTTTTATCAATTCTTGGATTTAAGCAGATTTTTGATCGTCTTTAACTCCGCCTTAAGATCAGCGTTTTCCATTTTGATTTGCTCTAACTTTAATTGTAAATCCTGAAGCTGCTTTCCCTTCCGTACGATTTGCTCGATGTTGAATTCCCGGTGCGGACTTTCAAAAATAAATCGACCACCGGACAATTCATTTAATGCCCCGTTCATGACATCGCTGGATAGCGACTTGCGATCAATTCGTTGAACCTTGTTCAAGACCCGGATGCTGTTCGCCTGAGGAGTAAGGACTTGCGGCGCAATCATCGAAAAGGACAACGATCGGCCATTGGAACCGATTTCAAATGACTGCCAGATTTGCTCTGGAACCAACTCGTCAATGTCGAAACTCAAGTCAAGTTCCGCGGAGTCCAATAATCTGACATTGTCGTCGCGGAACATGACACTGAATTTATTATCCGCAACTCGGTTAATCATTCTCGTGACCTCAGCCTGCCGATTTTGCAAATCTGGTTTCAATTGCAGCTCGATCTCACCTTGCCCAAAATTGACACCGGGTCCCACGACAACAAAACGAAATAGTTGATCTTTGTTCATATCGTTGGCAAGGATCATGTCTTTCAATTGTCCGATTCGTTCCTCGGCAACGTCCAGTTCAGTTGAGGGGGCAAAGATCGTACGGACCTTTGTAACTCCTGACGTTCGTGCCCGTGGCCGAAGTTGAACATCCAACGGTTTGCCACTACGGAGTACCGAGACCGTCGCAAGTTTCAGTTGGTTGACCTGAATTTGGTCGACCAGATCCTGGACCGAGTTGATGGTCGTGTTATTCCAAGATCTAATTACATCTTTGACTTCGATGCCCGCCTCGCTTGCTGCGCTATCGGGAACGACGTCTTCCACCGACAAAACCATTTGCTTTATTCCACTCAACAATGATTCGGATGGAACTTCCTCACATCGGACACCGATCCAAAACTGATTGGGTGCTGTCGAATCAAACAGCTCGTTTGCGTTGTAAAACTGGATGGCTCCAGAAGTTGAGTCGATCCAGGACTCGTCGGTAATCATTCCCCGAATAACGCTCTCATTCTTTGAGCCAGTTCCTTTCTTCATTTCCACAATGACTTGCCGGTTTTGGGCTGGCGAAGTTTGGTCATAAAAATCAAAGGTGCGAAGCTGAATGTCCCCGCTGTAGGTGCGGATTTTCAAATTAGATTGCTTTGGGCTTTTCTGCATCGACTTTATCCGTTTTGCAGTGACCGCCGATTTAATTTGGTCAGACCGTGTTGGAAATGCTTTCGATTTAACGGGGCTTAAAATCGAGTCATCTGAATTCTCTGATTTTCCAATGCGATTTTCACCCTTCAGCAAGCCATCTGTTTTCTGATGACTTTGCGCCACGATAAAATCGCCAAAAATGAATGACATTGTCAAACAAATCAGTACTACGGTTTCGAAATTCAATTTCTTGTTAGCCATTACTGATAGCCCTCCCAGTGGGTGGGGGTCAGTTTGAATTCCTTAATCGGAAGAATAATCTTGTTTCCATCGCGATCTTTGATGGGCATGACATGGGTCCGTTCATTTGCATTTAAACCGGATGAAGTAAGGACCTCACGCAATCGCGGTGTGAACCTGGCAAAATCTTTGGCAGCCTCTTGCTGGTCGAACTTGTCATGGTCATAAACGGGTGCTCGCATCGATTCACTGTCGTTGTTTCCAACCAGTTGAATGTAGTTTTGATTTCGCCCATCGTTCGAATTCAAGTCGTTACCCAATTCGGGCGGAATTGAGACGACATTGTCGGATCGACCCCTTTGATTTTGAAGTTCGCGAACGTAGAGCGTTGCAATGAGGGCAATGATCAAGCAGGCAGCAATCGCAGGAATCACTTGTTTCATTCTCCGCCAAAACGCATTGGAATCGTTTTTGTCAAAAGGGTTTCCGTTTGCAACGCTTGGTTCAACGAGTACTTTTTTTGTTTGATCCAGAACATCAACCACGTCAATCAATCCCAAGCGTTCTTGGGTTGCTTGCCTTGTTTGGGGAGCTTCGTTCGAGAAAGAAGCTTCTGTGGTTGCCGCGTGTCCGCCATTCAAAGGACTTCCATCGAGACGCATTTCAGAAAGGTCGTTTTCGAACGCTTGTGATTCGAGAAATGCGAGCGCCAACATCCGCCAGCCGTCCGGTTTTTCTTCCACCAGGAGTAGTACCGCTTTGTATTCCTCAGGACTCAGGTCATTGTCGACTAATCGATCCAAGACTAATCGACCCAAGACTAATTCATCGAGATCCTTTTCGGCATCGGTTGCTGGGTCATTGAGATCCATTAAGTCTTCAACCTGATTGATTGGTTCGCGTTTGTCGTTTCCGGGATGATTCATTTTAAAAACTGTTTGGCCGCCGTTTTGAAACTTCGTCGTTTGTCGTAAGTCTGGAAAAAATATCGTGTTTACATTCTCATCAATTGCGTCGTTATCTTTTGGACCGGCATGATTAATCTTCGATCACTTGAAGAGTTTTTAATTCCAAACGAAGCCGCTGTCTGGCGCGGTGAAGCCGGGCTTCGACAGCGCTGTGGCTGACTCCCAAATGATCTGCGATTTGTTTGTAATTCCAGTTCTCTGTGTACTTTAAAAGCAAGATCTCGCGATCTTTCTCTTTAAGGCAACCCATTGCTTTGCGAATTAAGTCCTTCCGTTCATCGGCAAGCAGCCAATCGAGCGGGCTTTGCTGGCGTCTGTCTACTTCGGTAGGTTGTTCACGATCCGCATACCGATCCTTGAGCTTGCGAATCCTTCCCATCTTTCGCCGATAAAGCAGCGATTGTCTGATCGCGACGCGATAGAGCCACGGGGCAACCTTGGTTCGATCGTCGATTGGGGCCGACTGGCGAACCGCTGCTAAAGCGACTTCCTGCAATACTTCGTCTACGGCTTGCGGTTCGCCTACCCGCGCATAAATGATCGTCCACAACCAGCGTTGGTGTTCAACCAAAACTGCTTGCCAGTCGATTTGCGACGGCGGTGTAAGAGCAATTCCGCTTTCCATATACTTTCTACGAGTTTCCTTTAGGCAATTAGTTGCCGGCGGCAATGAGATCTTGCTATTCCAGTGGGTTTTCCTTCAAAAATTGGAAAGAAAGTTAGGAAGTAAGCTAGAAAAGGGGCAAAATGCTTGCAAATTGGGGTGGAATTTGGAAAATCCACCCTTCGTTTACTTTCACCGAAGAAAGTGGAAAAAAATTCTTCTGGTATTCTATTGAAATTATTCATAGCCACTCTCTTTTTCGCCTCATGCGATTCCGCAATCTGTCAAAAAACACTCAATGAAAATTACAAAATCAAATTTCGGGAAAACATCCAATGGGGATCCCGTTGATCGTTTTAGCTGCACCAATGACAACGGGCTTTCGATGTCGCTGATTACGTACGGAGCGATCATGCAGTCGATGCTAACCCCAGACAAAAATGGGCAGTTTGAAAACATCAACCTTGGCTGCGATTCAGTGGAAGGCTACGAAAAGTGCGTGGCCTATTTTGGTGCAACGGTTGGACGATTTTGTAACCGAATTGCCCACGCCAAGTTTTCGATTGACGGTACCGAGTATCCACTGGCCGTAAATTGCGGGCCGCATTCGCTTCACGGCGGTGTGAAGGGGTTTAGTCATGCCGTATGGCGAGCCGAAGAAGTTCAAATGAAGAATATTGTGGGGGTCCGTTTTACACATACCAGCCCCGATGGTGACGAAGGTTTTCCGGGCACGATGAATGTGACTGCCGATTATCTTTTGAATAACGATAACGAATTGACCATCGAGTTTCGGGCGACAACCGACGCCAAGACAGTCGTGAATCTAACCAATCATAACTACTGGAATTTAGGTGGCGTCGACTCAGGCAAAATTTTGGACCATATTTTACAGGTCGAGGCAGATGAATCACTTGCCGTTGATGATACGCTCATCCCCAGTGGGAAGTTCGCAGGCGTAGCTGATACGGAGTTGGATTTTCGATCACCTCGTGCGATAGGCGACCGCATTGCGTCGATGCAAGAGACGCCAGCAAAGGGATACGACCATTGTTATGTTGTGCGACAGTTCAATTCGGAAAAGGAACCGAATCAGCTTCGTTCAGCGGCATCGGTTTACGACCCTAAGTCCGGTCGGTCGATGTCGATTGAAACGACGCAACCAGGAATTCAGTTGTATACTGGAAATTGGCTGTCAGGTGATGAGGGGACCAATGGCTATAACGAGAACGAGGCATTCTGCCTGGAGACGCAGCACTTTCCTGATTCGCCAAATTTTCCAAACTTTCCAACGACTGAATTAAACCCCGGCGAAGAATTTAACGCGACGACGATCCATCGATTTGGATTGGTTTAAAAGACTTTGCACCCGCATCAGGAACGATTGATGACAAAGGTTACAGTGACGGGCACGCTTACCGTCGATAAATCAGAGTTGACGAAAATTCGCTCCGCGCTCAATGTCCATATGCACCTTACACGAGCTGAACAGGGCTGCATCGTTTTCGACGTTGTGGATGATCCCGAACATGTAGGTCGTTTCAATGTTTATGAGGAGTTTGTTGATCGCGACGCGTTTGAAAAGCATCAAGCTCGCACAAAGGATTCCGATTGGGCCACCGCTAGCCGAAATGTTGAACGTTCGTTCGATATTTCGTAACACGATGGTAAGCCAAATTTTTTTAAATTAAAAATATGTCCTACGGCAGCGAACCGCGGCGAGTAAAGGGATCAAATCGAAAGACTCTGATTTCGTTTCCTTTGTAATGGCGAAAAACATATCTCCAATCGGTAAGTAAAATCGGTCCCATTCGCCCGAACTTGCTAATGAGTCGATTTACTCCGTCAATTTTTTTGATCCGTCCGGCGTGAACATATCGGACTTCACCATAGTGCTTGTTTACAAGACAAAACACGTCGCCGTTGCGCAGCGATGTGTCTTTGTCAAATTGCTCGCTCCGAAAACTCGAGCTTAAATCGAAAGTAGCGACTTTCACAAAAAAAGAATCAAAAGCGATTTCGAGAGGATTTCCAAATCCGGGGGTAATCGCCGCTTCCAAACGGTCGTTGGGTGTTAGACCAATAAACGGTGCGATAGCAAAGGTGAAACAATTAAAGGTTGTTAATACGTAGCCTTTATCACTGCCCTGGTACCAAAGCTCACCGTCTACCGAATAGTGTTCTTTGAACTCTCCAACTCCAGCGTCGACCATCCCGCCGAATTGAGCATAATCGACCGGAAAATGATCAACAATAATTCTGCCTTTAGGGCATGTGAGATAGCTCTGTTGAATTGCGATCCCATCGCTGGTTACCGCTGGGCCCAGCTTCGTTTCCGGCAGTCGGTTTGGTGGTCGAGAGACTTTCAGTGTTTGCGGCGGTTGCCGGTCCTGCATCGAAACAGGTCCCTGGTCCCCGAAAATATCTTGATCGGGTCGTTCCGTTCTCAAGGATTTATTGGCGACCAAAGCCACCACCAAAACGACCGCGATGGCAATGACGACACCTTGCTGAAGATGCGATGTGAGCCAAGAGAGTCTATTGCCTGGTGCACGTGGATTGGATTGCGATTTAGCTGTTTCCTCCTTCCGGCGATTTTTTCTTTTTCCCATTGAGCGTGTGCTGAAATCCCTATTTAATCCTTGAAAACCAGTGAATTTCGCACAATGTAAGATTCAATATATTTGTGGATTGAGCGGGTCTGAAACTGGACGGGAATTTAACCAGAAAATCCATGGATAGTTTCTTTTGTTTTTCTAAAAATCGTTACGAATATTGGGACGCCGAAATCAGTAGAAACTGATGGTGTGGAAACGCGGTTTTGAAGAGTTTCAACGATTTTCTGGCTCCTTGTTTCACTTTGGCGACCTAAAATTTAATGACTTGTTCCATCGATTTGCAGGGCCCATTACCCTGCACCAAAACCTTTGATCCAGACTCAGTTGAGGCATTTTCAGATAGTTTTGTTGGCCCCTGATGGGGGCGCGATGAGTTTTCGTTCCCTATTTTTCGCGAAACTTTCGCAAAACAAAAGCGTTCAAAACCTCGCGTGGAATAGTTTGGGCAGCAGAACAGAGAGACGCAAAAGATATGGTGATGTTATTTTCGATCCCACAGCGGTTCGCGGGTTCGCGTTGTGGAATGACCACGCTGCTTATTGTCATCGGAACGATTCTTTCCGCATCCTGCAGCAGGAAGATTTCGCAAGAGGCCGCCCATCCGACAGGTCTAGTCGAGGTCGCGGGAGCCACTAAGGTCGCGGAAGCCACTAAAGTCGCGGAGGCATCTGAGGGAGCGGTTGCGGTTTTGGTGGTCGACGCCCAAAACGGATTTTTTGGAGCAAATATCGAGAAGATCAATTCGAATTTTCGCGGAAAGATGGCAGCGTTACTGAGTGACTGCCGTCGACGCAGGATTGAAGTGATTCACATCCATTCCTCATTCGCCACAGATCCTGCTAAGCGGCTTCCAACGATTCAGACTATTTTTGGCGACGAAGTGCCGTGCGTAGAGGGTACCGCCGATTGCAAGCCAATGGAGTGTGCATGGTCTTTACCGGGAGAAAAAGTACTCTTGAAAGATTCATTTGATCCGTTTTTGAATCTGCAACTAAATGCTTACTTGCGGCAGCGGGATATTAGGCACCTCTTGGTTTGTGGATTAACCACCGAAGTATGTGTTTTGACAACATGTGTAAGTGGAACGAACAGGGGCTACTTTATGACGCTGATCGAAGATTGCTGCGGAACGGGAAATCAAATGACCGCACAATTTGTGATCAACAAATTTAACGGAATGTTCTTTGAAACGGCAAAATCATATCAGATTCCAGCCAAACTAGATGTCTGGAAGCAGCGAAGTAAAAAGTTCACATTCAATCAATCTTAAGGCAACAGAATCTCGCTACCCAATAACGCTGAACTCACGTTTGTTCGGACGCGTTGACGCGAAGGTGTCGACTCGATCACTTACATTGTTTACAACCGCCGCAATCGTGATCCGATATCCGTTGCAGTCAAGGATTGAAAACCAACGAAGTCCATTTGACTCTTTGAGTGAATCGACAATCGAAAAGTTTCCCGTCGAATCTTCTGAATCACTTTCGATTTCTTCAAACATGAAATCAACTTCTTCTTCAAACATCATTAATTCACCAGTGAGCTCCGCGGCAAATTCCGTGTTTTCAGAATAGCTTTGATTTGAAAACGAGATTGAAGCGTCACGCCGGCTCATCATCGCTGACTCGTGGTCTTGGTCATCAATGTCTTGCCATTCCAAATGGAAGCCCAGAATATCTCGATAAAATCGAATCGATTCTTCAAGATTTCGAACTTGTAAATGTGGAATGATTGCCATGGTAAGTCCTTTGGTGGAGAAAAATTGCTCCGTGGTTTGGGTCGAACGGCGGGAAGCAGGATGACGGTCGTTTAGGTTCGTTTTCTGAAATTTAGTTGTTTGATTTGGCGTTGGCGTTGCTAACCAAATGCTGAGAAACTATAGCCATCAAAAAAATAACTTGCGGGTGCAGCACCAATTTATCAACCAAATTCTAAATTTTCGGGAGAAAGATTTTGAATTTAAGGAGAATCTAAAACACTCGCCACGATTTTAAAATTGCATTGCAATGATTAGCCGAGTTGTAGCAATTTCGCCGGCAGTCGAACACAAGTCGGGATTTGTATTTCCTGAATGAATCGACTCTTTTAATAATTTCTTCGATGTCATCCGATCGCAAGTGTGGTGCCACGTCGTTCTGAACAAGTTATGATGAACTTCTTATCAATCATTCGGTATTTTGTTGGCATCCACTTGGCAACACGAATGCCAAATTTCGGATCGAAGACGGGTTTGAATTACAACACAATTGTCAAGAAACGCTTCGCACAAACCGAAACACCCTTACCGATTACTGGTCGTGGGTGGACGCCAACGCCGGAATGCCATCGACGTTGACGAGTGGCATGCATACGAAAAAGCAATTATCGCGGAAATTGATCTAAAGGACGATTCCGCAAAGGTGGTTGTCGAGTACGAAACGCCTAAAGAGTTATGTAGCGATAATCAGCCAGCGATCGTTTTCAAAGCGGGCGATCTCTCTGGCGACGGAAAATCGCTGTTGGTGTGCACGCAAACCGAAATCATCGAGTTCTCGACAGAAAGTTGGAACTCCGTTTTTCATTATTCACATTCGTCGTTCAATGACTTGCACCATGCCTGCTATGATCGGACTGATTCTGCTCGAATTCTGGTGGCGAATACAGGGTTGGACCAAGTTGTTGCGATTCGCAAAAACGGTTCAACTGCGGAACTGGAGTGGTCCAAAAGTGTAACGTTAGAACCAACATGGGATCGATTCGATCCTAAAACGGATTATCGAACGGTCGCAACGACAAAGCCGCATTTTTCGCATCCCAATTTTGTTTTCCAGGCCGACGGAAGAATTTTTGCAACTCGATTTCACCAACAAGATGTCATTGACATCGCAACCGCCGAATCCGTCTTGAAAATCGAAGCCGGTAATCCACATGATGGAATCGTGCGACCACAGCGTGTGGTGGATTCGTTTAAAGAAACCCCGCTCGATGACAATCAATCGGCAAGCGAAAGCGCGGTGGTTTATTTTACCACAACCAACGGATCGATCGTTGGATATGATTTGGATTCGGGGCAAGAGACCTGCCGCGTCGACTTGAAGTCAATCGAAGGCAATTCGGAGTTGTTGGGATGGTGTCGAGGCCTTTGTTTTGAAACAAATGAGTTGGTTTGGGCGGGTTTTTCCCGAATCCGTCCGACTTGGCTTCGGAAAAACATCAGCTGGATCAAGCAAGGGTTTCAAGCCAAGGGTCAGTACGGGACGCGTCCGACGCGAATCGTCAATTACAATCTCCTGGACCAAACCGTTCGCAAGAGTTTTGATTTGGAATCGATCGGGATCAACGCCGTGTTTGGAATATACACTTTGCCAACGAATAGCTGATGACCAATAGCTGATGACCAATAGCTGCGTCGATAAAAAACATGATTTTCCAAATTTTCTAGTCGGAGACTGAGCATTAACTTCGTTCAAACGATAGCGAGAAAAAGAGATGGCCACGAGCTCTCAGAGTCTGAGATTCGATGCGCAATCGAGGGGTACACCGATGGTTCGGTGCCAGATTATCAAATGTCTGCGTTCGCGATGGCGATATTGCTGAAGGGCATGAGCCTAGAGGAGACCGTTTTTCTGACGCGATCGATGTTGAACTCCGGAGAGGTCTTACGTTGGACGCCCGGCTCGCCCGTCGTGGATAAACATTCAACCGGCGGTATTGGTGATAAAGTTTCGATTCCACTGGCCCCGATGTTAGCATGTTGTGGGGTTCGAGTGCCCATGATTTCCGGGCGTGGACTGGGACCAACGGGTGGAACACTGGATAAGCTTGAATCGATTGCTGGATTCCGTACGGATCTCTCGAAAGACGAGATTTATACTCAAGTCAATTCGCTTGGCTGCGTGATTACCGGCGCATCTCCAGAACTTGCACCAGCAGACAGAAAGCTGTACGCGCTGCGTGACGTGACCGGTACCGTCGAGTCCATACCCTTGATCACGGCCAGCATTCTTAGCAAAAAACTAGCTGCCGGATTGGATGCGTTGGTGATGGATGTAAAGTTCGGAAGTGGTGCATTCATGAAAACTGTTGAACAAGCGAATGAACTTGCGAAATCGCTGGTTGCGGTTGGACAAGAAATGGGGGTCAAAACTACAGCACTTTTGACGAACATGAATCAAACGCTAGGCCGGGCAGCTGGGAATGAAAATGAAATCAGAGAGTCTATTGAGATACTTGCTGGAAATGGTCCCCGTGATGTTACGGAGTTAACCGTCGAATTGGGTGCAAGGCTACTCCGTTCGGTTTCTGCTGATAGCAGTTTGGAAGCTTGTCGTAATCAACTTGTTGCAACGATTTCCTCGTCGACTGCTTTGCAATGCTTTAAAGAAATGGTTGCGATGCAGGGTGGCGATGACTCATTATCCTTTTCTCAATCGCCTGCTCAAGACATTCAGGAAACACCAGTTGTGGCGAAAAGAGCCGGGTATGTTTCAGCGATCGATGCACAACAATTGGGGTTTGCGATCATCGAAATGGGTGGCGGGCGGAAACGACTGGCTGATTTACTTGATCATCGCACCGGTATCACACAAATCGCGCGACTTGGTGATTTCGTCCATCAGGGTGACGAACTGGTTCGCTTCTTCAATAAATCATCCCATGAAAATGAACGCTTAGAGGTGCAAAAAAAAATCGAGGATGCGATTGTGATTTTAGATTCGCCACCAAAACCTTTTTCGCTGATTCATTCGATCATTGAATAGAGGAGATCGTTAGGTATCGACCTGCTAGATCAAACCATTGCATTGATTAATACGCCACGAATTACAATTCATCTGTCGGTGGTAATCTTGTTCTTCATTGCGTTGCGCTTCTTAAAACGGCCAACAGAATCGCTCAAAGGCCGATGCACGCCACTTGGATCCGATCGATTCACCAAATTATGTTTCGGTTCTCGACGGAGAAAACGAATTCGCAATTCCGCGAGATCCAAAAAGGAACCGCTTGGGGGGGCTTATCAACGTTGTCATTGGTCGTCGCATTCGCTCGTTATTAGCCATTTGCAGCGAACCTGCTTAGAATGTTATTTTGTATAACGACTGATGAGTGCCCAGCTAGATAAACGTGTAGCCGTGCAACTTCTAACAACAGCGTCCATTCGAAGGTGATTCGTCAACTCATCTGGCCATCAGTGGAAACTTCAGCATCGCGATTCGAACGCGATGAAACAACAAATTATCCAGCATCTTGAAACTCACCAATCGATACCGCGATCTGACCTTCGATGTCATCATCACCGTGGGTGCGTATTTCGGTATTGCGGTGCTTATCTTGATCCTGATTCTTTTACTTGGAAACTCATTTCCTGCGCTTTCGGAATTCGGATTGGGCGAATTCATTACCGAATCGAAATGGAATCCGACAAATGAATCGATGCCCAAAGTTGGCGCAGTGGCGATGTTGGCATGCAGCCTGATGATTTCGATTGGGGCCGTAGCGATTGCATTTCCGATCGGATTGTTTTACCTCGCGTTTGTTTTTCTTTATTCACCGAAATGGATGGCTTTCCTACTTCGCCGAATCATGGAGTTGGTCGGTGGGATTCCATCGATTGTATTTGGACTGTGGGGATTGATCACGCTGGTTCCGATGGTCAACCAATACTATCCGCCGGGAGCATCCATGCTGTCTGCAACGCTTGTTCTCGCGTTGATGACGTTGCCGACGATTATCATCTCGGTTGATGCTGCATTAAGCAGTTGCCGATTTGATTTGATGTTGGCGAGCAACGCCTTGGGAATTTCAAAAGAAAGTTACTTTTGGTTTATCGCGATCCCACAAGCAAAATACGGAATGATTGTTGGCATCGTGTTGAGCTTGACACGTGTAATCGGTGAGACGATGGCCGTTGTGATGGTCAGTGGAAATGTGATTCAAATTCCTGGAAGCGTATTTGATCCAATTCGAACGGTGACAGCAAATCTAGCGCTGGAGATGGGATACGCTGCCGACATTCATCGCTCGGCTTTATTTACGATAGCGTTGGTTTTGATGCTAATGATCGGCACTTTGGTGCTGACCTTGCGTTGGTTTCAGCCGAGGAGCTTTAAAGGCGAATGACAAGAGTCATGACGAAAGTTTTCGCGATTGCGGCTGTGGTGATTTGCATAGGGACGTTCGTCACAATGCTGATCGGACTGATCAATTCTGGGTATCAATCGCTCAGTTTTGAATTCTTGTTCTCCTCACCAAGAAACTTTGGATTGGAGGGTGGTATTGCACCCATCCTAATTTCGACCTCGATGATTCTTGTTTTGGCTATACTTTTCGCGGTTCCAATCTCCATGTTAACAGCGATCTTTCTTTTTTTTCGATGTCGGTGCGACACTGTTCAAACTCGCTTGATTTTGACTGTGTTGGAATTGCTGGCGTCGATTCCTTCGATTGTGTTTGGATTGTTTGGGATGCTCTTTTTTTGCGATTTTCTGCATCTTGGATTTTCGATACTTTCGGGTGGTCTCACGCTGGCATTGATGATTTTTCCGACGTTGTGCCTAACGCTCTTCGCAAGCTTTCTGACTTTGCCGAACGAAACGAGAATGGTCAGCGAAAGTTTGGGGCTCAGCCGGTTGACGGTTGCGAGACACTTGTTGATTCCACATTCAATTTCCGGAATTGTTGCGGGTATTGTGTTGGGGGTTTGTCGTTGCGTGGCGGAAACTGCAGCCCTGATTTTCACGAGCGGATACAGTATCCGGCAACCGAGATCGATTTTTGATTCGGGCAGATCGCTTTCCGTTCATATCTACGAATTGGCAATGAATGTTGCCGGTGGCGATGCGAACGCAAACGCGGCAGCATTGGTGTTGTTAATCGTATTGCTGATCATCAATCTTCTGATTTTTGCTATTGTCGATCGTCAGCCCAATTGGATCCGCTCGGCAAACCATTAAACTACGGCTGAAATGTGTGTCGCTTTGTAAATTTGAATGACAACTTCTCCGAATATCTTCGAAATTAACAACTTCAGCGCAAGCTATCGCGATGCGGAAGCTTTGAATGATGTTTCGTTGAATATCCCGAGGCGTGGAATCATGTCCATCATCGGTCCGTCAGGGTGCGGGAAAAGCACGCTACTGAATTCACTGAATCGCATTACCGATTTGACTCCAGATTTTTCTCATCGGGGTGACGTTCATTTTGACGGCCAGAATATCTATCAGCGTGATTTTGATGTGGTCAACTTGCGAAAAAATGTGGGTCTGATCTTTCAAAAACCGAACCCGTTTCCATTTTCGGTTTACAAAAACCTGTCGCTGCCGTTGAAGGAACACGGGATGCGAAACCGTAAGGAAATCGAGTCAACGGTCAATGAATCAATGAAAATCGTCGGATTACTGGATGAGGTTTCCAACATTCGACGCCGCAATGCTACTGAACTTTCTGGCGGTCAACAGCAACGCTTATGCATTGCAAGGACATTAACACTGAAGCCAAAAGTCCTATTATGTGACGAACCGTGCAGTGCGTTGGACCCAGTTTCAGGGAAAAAGATTGAAGATCTCCTTGTGCGATTGGGAAAAGAAATTTCGGTTGTCGTCGTGACTCACAATCTTGCTCAGGCCAAACGGATTTCCGATTGTGTCGCGTTCTTTTGTATGGTCGAAGGCGTCGGAAAGCTAATTGAAAAAGGGGACACTCAGAAAATTTTTAATGCTGCCCAGCATCATATGACGCGAGAATATGTCGATGGATCGTTTGGTTAGCAGCAGCTACAGGTTGGATGTTGCGAACGTCAAAATGTTTGCAGCGGTGACCAGACGTCCTTGCGATCGAACCTGACGTTTTTCGCACTGTCGACAGAGAATGCCTTGTTCAACTGAACCTGAATTCCCTTACGAATCGTCTAACAATGAGATGTTTCAAGGCAAACTTTTTATGCGTGGGACGTGAGCCTCAATTCCGTACACATCACCTCTGGGCTGCACTTGGAAATCGCTAGGTCTACCATCTGTTTCATTCCGGGTTTGCAAGTCGGTTTTTGATTCAAGAGACGATGGGAAATCCATTATCAGATTGCCTTTTTCGAATCACGTCTGGATTCTGCTGGGGCCTGATGCCACGCGACCTAAAAATCGATGCCGACTTCGGTTTGTTTTCCCCAGCAAATCACTCTCACGTTATCGTGTTTTTTGGTTTCCGACTTCGGGAATCGCAGGAACGATGGTTTTGACCCGCTAAGCCAATGATTTCAATGATTTTGCTTCGCTTCAACGCATGAAAAAAGACCTTTGGCGGATTGCCAAAGGCCTCTTCGTGATTTGTTTTTCTGGCTTGGACCGCAGCTTACTTTGTTGGAATCGGTATGACAGGAACTGCGTTGGACCCTTGGAGGTAAGACGAGTCGCATGCCCCACTGCTATCGCAGTTTGCCGCTGCCCGACCCCGAAGACCCAATCCGCCTAATCCGAATCCAACTTGACAAGAGTTACACGGAACCGATTCAACGGTTGTGATTTCCCATTCGTAGCCGCACTTTTCACATTCGACCGACTTCTTTTTCAATACCTTAACGGTAATCACTCTTCCACATTTCGGTGCACAACCGCACTCTGAACTTCCACATGCTCCACTGCTGGAATCACAGCTCGCGTCGCACCCGGCGGTCCCAACGGTATTCTTTTTCATTTGCCAGGGAAAGCGAAACTTTGGAATGCAGATGTCTTTCGTTTCAACATTGAAAACGGTTTTCTTGACTTTTTTGGTGACCGGTTTTGCAATGCAAGTTTTTGTTCCGCATTCTGGGCAACAGCATCCGTCGTTAGCAAAAGTGTCTGCGGTGTAGACGAACAATACGCCCACAATAAGAAGACTTCGTATCATGATAAACTCCGTTTTGATTCTGCTTTGTTTTGTATGAAAATTTGGATTGTCATCAGGTGCTGGTGATTAAAAGTCAATCATGAATCGGGTTCCAATGATGTCGTAGTCACCACCACGACCGATTGCACCGCTATCGATGATCGTTCCGTGGATATAGTTGAACTGCATTCGTGCATTGGGTGTCCAATACCAGTTCAGTCCAAGCGTTACACTTTCTGCTTCACCGCCAAGGATTCCAACAGAGTTAAAATCGGCCCAAGAGTAACGAGCGGCAACTTGCCACGCACCTAAACCACTTTCGCGAGTTCCGTCTTCGGTATTCACCCAGAAAAAGTTCTCGAAAGGCTTGATTCGACTGACCGTTCCAGATTTTCTTTCCCACGGCATATGTTCGCCTGTAAGGAAGTATGACGCATAGACATAGCCACCGTGCAGGTTGACATTGTCCGCACCAGCATCCCGGTCGACCAGCATCGTCTGGTACTCTCCGACAAGTTGGAGGGGGCCGAAGTTCAAAACCTTTTCCAAACCGATCATTCGATAATTGTCAGCACCGTCAATTAGTCCGGTATCTATCCACCGATTGCCCGAGCGAGCCTCAGGACGATGACGGAACCGAGCTTCATTCACGTCCGGGCCAGTTTTACCGTTGTCTGATGGAGTGGATCCGTCCGGGAATGCCCAGGTTCCAGAAACAGCCCAATGACCATAGCCGCGTCCATTCGCGTCTTCGTCATACCAATACGTGTTTGCTAGCCGTGAAGCAAATTCCGGTTGCAAATGTTCGTTGCTGTAATTGCCTTCGTCTTGAATCAGCCGCTGGTTAAATACACCATATCGCCAGTTCCAAGCCTGGTCTTCAGATACGCCATAGGACTGAATACCCAAGCGACGAGCATCCTGGTTAAAAGACTCAATAACAAAGGGTCGCTCAAGGAAGACGTTAAAACGACTACTGTTCAGATGATCCAGGCCATAAGGGCGTTTTTGGTTACCAATGAGGATTTTTTGGAAAAATGGCAATTCCTTGAAGCCGATCCAGGCGTCACGGAACTCGACGTTATTTCCGCCAGCCAATTCCATTTCAATTCGGTATTCCATGTTTGACGTGACATCACCGCGAACACCGAAACGCATTCGCCTAAAACCGATGCGATCTTGGGGACCGGCTGGACCACCCTCGATGGCATCAATGCCGGGAGAGGTTTCCGGGAATCCCCAGTAGTCCGCATGAACTCGACCAGCGATTTTCATCGAGGCTGCCGAGGAGCCTGGATTGACTTTTGCTTTGACGTCATCTTTGAGATCGCTGATAGCGTCTTTATTTTTAGCGATCGTCTCGTCTTGCTTTTCAAGCGTCTCTTTCAGGCTTTTCAAGTCATCAACGATCGATTTTCCAGATGCAAAACTTTCAAAATTTGCATTGGAATTGTTGTTAGAGTTAGCGAAATTGTATTCCTGCGCACAGGTGGAGGCGGCGAACCCTACAAGAATGGCGAGAATTGCGGCAAGAGGAGAAGTTACAGTCATTTGCGTCCCTGCAAATATGGGGTACGAATTTTTCGTCTCGAAGAAAAGTTCCTTCGACGTTTCTCAAGGATCGGCAGAAATATCTCTCAAGGGAAAAATATGCGGCAAAAGCATGAAAAGCAGAAAATGCGGAATAGATTAACAGTTTGCTAAATGATGACGCCAGTAGCAGACCCATGTGTGTGCGTCAAAAAACGGTTTTGGGTTGGTAAACACACACGCTCGAGATGTGCCGCATTTAGTTACTTTATGCATCCAGCAGGCACTCTCAGAAGGCTCTTTCGTCTAAATTAATTGCCGCACGAGAATGGGTAATTCCGAAAAGTGAAACTCTAACGACCGGCTAAGAATCTCCGGATCCATTTTTCATTTTGAATAATAGGGTTGTAATTTTCCGATCGGTAAGCAATCTGTTAGTGTTATATGTCAAGGATGACGCATGTTCTTATTACAACAAAAGCAACCCCTGAAATGCGCTTTGCTTGCGCTCATAGGCTTGCTTGCAACAAACCCATTAGTGGGTCAGGCTCCCGTTCAGAATGAGTTAACGGAATTAAAGAGAATTGTTCATCAGCAACAGTCGGTGATTCAGCAACAGTCGGATTTGCTTGAACGGCAAATGAAACGGTTTGAGGCTTTGGAGGCACAGTCATCGAATCCTCCCATCGGATTTGCATCGGAATCGCGTCCCGTCTTTGATTCTCTGCCTTCCGTCCAGACAAACCAGGAAAACGGTGCAGCGAACGAAGGCGCGGCACCAAGAGACCCCGAGCCGGCCTACTTCAACAAGGGTTATGATGGCGGTTTTACATTTGCCGGGCCCATTGATGATCTCAAGGATGGAAAACCAAAATTCACCATGAAAATTGGATCTTGGGGACAGTTCCGTCATAACTTCTTTGATTCAAGAGGACCGACTCTTGATCAAAACGACCTTGAATTTGAACGCCTGCGTTTGACATTTAGCGGTTACGCATACAACCCAAATTTTACTTATAGTTTTCAGTTTGATGCGGACAGCGATTCGGGTGCAGGGGCTCAAAACGTTGACGCGTTGGACTACTACGGCACATATGACTTCGGTGCTGACTTGTTTGGCGCCCAGAAAAAAAGGATGGCACTGCGATTTGGTCGTTGGAAAGTGGGTTTCAATCGAGCACGTGAAGAATCGGGAATCAGGATGCAATTTTCGGATCGAACCACGGCAAGCGTTCTGTTCGATTTTGATCGAAGTATCGGAGTCGGCTTGTTGGGGGAGATGCTTCCAATCATTGGTGAAAAATTCAATTGGGAGTTTGCTTTAACGAACGGTATTGACAACGCAGGGTTTCTGCCGTCACGAGCTGTCGAACAATTGGATCGCAATCCTGGTTTTGCCGCTCGAGTCAATTGGCTGGTGACCGGTGACTGGGGAAAAGATGGCCATGCTGATCTCGATTTCCGAGACGTGCCAGCACTACGTTTGGGGTCTGGTTTTACTTATACACGCCCGGATATCGAAGGCTTACGCGAATTTGTTTTCCCGCGCGTCGTATCAAGCGGACGCAATATCATCACCGTTCTACCTGCCGGTATTACAGCCTACAACCTCTTCATGTTCGCCAATGACATTAACTTGAAATACCAGGGCTTTAGTTTTGTTAGTGAAACCTATTTCCGCCAAATCGCAGGATTCAGTGGCGGCGGTTTACCAAGCTTTTCTGACTATGGTTATTGGAACGAAGTCGGTTACTTTATTGTGCCGGAAAAAGTCCAATTGATCGCTCGGCATGCTCATATTCGTGGCGATTCAGGCTCGCTGGGAGCATTTGATACCAGTTCTGATGAACTTGCTGCAGGCTTTGTCGTCTATTTCAACAAGCACAATTCGAAGTTGACGTTTGATGTAACCGATCTCAACGGCGCTACCGCCAATGATTCAGCGATCAATATTCGACCCGGCGACGATGGGACCCTATTCCGAACAACTTACCAGTGGAAGTTCTGATAACCAGTCGTTCCAAGCGTGAGCTTAGAATGGCCAGACGGTCATGTCACGACAGGCAAGGTTTCTTGCGGAAACCTTGCCTGAATTTTGGCGAGTCGCGACTTCCGTTGATGCGAGTCGGACTTCAAAGGTTCGGCTATCAAAGGGTCCGATTTTCAAAAACATGACGTTCTCGAATGTAGGACGGATTAGCTCCAGCGTTTTGCGTACTCGGATTTCATAAAGGCAAGTCCATCACGGGAAAGTTGCTCTTCTGACTCGTACATACGTCGCCAAATTTTTGTTGCTGCAACCAACTCAGGCAGTGCCAATCCAAAGGCCTCAATCATTAACCACCCGTCGTAATCGATTTCTTTGATTGCATCAAAGTTCTCCTTCCAGCGAATGTTTCCTGTACCGGGCGTGCTTCGGTCGTTCTCGGAAATGTGAATGTGACAAATCATATCGGCGGCACCGCGGATTGTACCGGCAATATCTTTTTCTTCGATGTTGGAATGAAAAGTATCGTACATGATCCGACAATTCGGATGATTGACTTCTCTTGCAAATCGAGCCGAATCGCCATGCGTATTGAGCAGGTAGCATTCAAAACGATTTAAAGCTTCAACACCCAGTGTTACGTTGACACTTCCCGCATGCTCTGCCACTGCCCGCATGCTTTCAACTCCATGTTTCCATTCGTCTTCCGTGGGGCCCGCGCCTGAAAATGAACCCAACGCCGAGTGATAAGGTCCGACCAAATGTGTCGCCCCCATGGCCGCACAGCAATCCAACGCTCGTTTGTTTTGCTCAATTCCTTTCGTCCTGACAGCGGCATCTGGGCTGATGGGATTGTCTTCGTCGGTACGAACCGTAACGGCGGTGCATTCCAAACCCATGTCTACGAATTTCTTTCCCCATGAAGAATAATCCAAATCGTAGTTGAACAAAGGAACCTCTACACCATCGTAACCCATGGATTTTAATGATTCCAAAACAGGAACCATGTCATCGCTAAGTTCGCCGTTCCACAGCAGTAGGTTCATTCCAAACTTCATTTTTTATTCCTTGGTATATGTTGTGAGTGAGTTTTGAGGATTGTTGTTTTCGTTTTTCTTCGTTGCATTCCGTTGCCATTCTCGTATTCAATGTGGCAAAGCTGAATTGCGGTTGTCAAAGAAAAGGCTGTTGATGTTTTCCGCGACTTGATGACGAGCGGGCTCAAAAAACGGCATCAAGCTCTTTGGCAACGGTGGTAGTTTAACACGTTGCATTATTTGATTCAGCCTCCCAATCAAACGCTCGTCATCTGAATAATCAAAAAGAAAACGGACCTCAATGAATCGTTCAATAAACCAGGACATATGTGTTGCTGGTTTTCCGGCGATCACGCCAACAAGTTTTTCAACTTTTGTTCGATCAACCCGATTCAAGACGTTGTAATAGGCTTCAATTTTATCTGCCGAGTGCCGAATCAGCTCCGCATCTAAAAACAGTTCGACCAAAATATGCCCCAAAAAACTCGGGCGAAAGCCGTCATCGGGAGCGAGTAAATCACGGATCTCGATGGCAAACGTGAGAATCAATTCGTTGAAGACACGCGTTTGATGAAACCAATCGTCGTCATGATGATGTTGGACGATCCCCTTGGCAAGCGAAGCGAATTCGGGGTCCGAATTTAACAAGAATTTCTTTGCAGATTTGGATCTCGCTCGGACTTTTCGGTCAACAACATTTAGCCAATCTGGAACCGCCGCCCCAGCGATAAAGTAAGGATCAATATTTGTTGACGTAGAATCATTGTCCAGAAAAGAAAACGCATGCGCGAAATAATTCATTCAATAAAGGCTCGTCGAGGAAGTATTTGGTGAAATGACTTTCGAATTTAGGTGTTCAATGGAATGAAACGATGGATGTTATGCCATTGTGCGCAGGAGTCTGTTCATTGAAATGACTTCATCGAGAAAACGATTCAATTCGTTGGATCACGTCTTTTGATCATCGTGATTGCATTGCCCGTTTCATTGTGCTTCACTTCGCTCATAAAAGTTCGGATCAAAAGTAATCCGCGGCCCGATGGTTTATGAAGGTTTTCACTCGATGTCGGATCTGGAACAGTTTCGGGCAGAAAGCCGGGCCCCTCGTCTGCAATGCTTAATTTGATTTCATCACTCGAAATTTTTGCGTCCAGTTTAACTTTTCGATCGCGAAACGGTGATTCTTGATTTCGTTGGGCGATTGCTTTTTGGTAACCGCTACCGTCTCCTTGATCGCGAAGGGTTGAGTCGATCTCAAGATTGCCATGATGCATCGCATTGAGAAGTGATTCGTCGAGTGCGACACCCACTCGTAGTCGATCGGTTTCGTCCCAAGCCACCATATGACTTTGAAGGTGTTCAATCATCGGAGGTATCAATGAACTGTCATTTTCCAACGTGAAGGAAATGGTCGATTCAGTCACTCGGCTAAGTACCTGCTCGATGCGGCGTCTTTTTAAAGAAACAGCTAAGATTTTTCGAGCGATTGCGATCAAGTCGCGTGACATACGGGTCTTCGGACAATAACTCGCGGCCCCCTCTTTTAATGCTTCCATGGCGAGCTCTTCACTGCCAAATGAAGTGATCAGGATAACTGGAATCAGGGGGTGCTTGGATCGCAGTTCACCCACCAATGACAATCCGTCCAAATTCGGCATTTTCATATCGGACAGCACTAAATCGGGCTGATGCTCGGCCACATATGCAAGCGCCTGCTGTCCGTCATTGCGTACGTCGATATGCCAATCGGTTTGATTGGAGAGTAACGTGCTGATCAGTTTTCGGTCAACGGCGGAATCGTCAACAACTAATACACTTGTCACGGTGGACACTCATTACCCGGAGAAAAAAATGCTCGTATCAAAGAGTAAGCTTGGTGGACAAAGGACGTCGGTTTCATTGGAGAAGTGATGTCTCAAATAACAATATCCTGTTTTGATCAACACGTGAAACGTGCCACCATTCGGTGGCGTCACATGCTATTGCCTTTATTATACTCAACCGAATGTTCGCGCGGCAACGACTTCGTTGTCTAGCCAATGCAATCTCATGCATTCAGTATTCAAGCGAGCCAGCCTAAAGAAGTTTCAAACGGGACACTTGTGATTACTTGCTACCCAATGTGGCAAACATCTCTCGTAATTCTTCATCAACCTCCGATTCGGACATCACGGTCTGCGAAATCTCTTCTCGCAAGATTAAACCACATCGTTTTCGCAATCGATGAACGGCCACCTTGATCGCGTTTTCAGTCATATCCAACGATTCAGAGACTTCGCGATAAGGGACCTTATCGTTTGCTCCAACGAGGTACGGTTTGATTTTTTCGAATAAGCTGAGCTTGCCGGAGCTCTTGTATTCTTCTTCAAGCCTTTCAATTGTTGTGCCCAGCAAAGTCATCGCCCAGCGTCGTGCAAACAAGGTCTCAGGAGTTGTTGTGTCAATTGGCTCGAGTGAATACTTATCCTCGCCGCGAGTGATTTCCAATGAAAGCTTCTTGAGGTGCCCACCCCGTTTTTGTGTCTTTTCACTACGCCATTGATTGGAAATAAAGTTCTTGAGCGACGTCAACAAGAAGGTCCGAAATCGGCCCCGTTCCCGATCCGCGTGCTCGATCGAATTTTTTTCCAATAGGTGGGTAAAAAACGACTGAGTCAGATCGCTGCTTTCGTCAGGCGAAAAACCACGCCGCCGCACATAAGCGTATAAAGGGTACCAATAATTTTCGCAAAGCTCTTCAAGAGCCTCTTTCGTGGAATGCCTCGAATCGTTTTGGGCTGCCGCAACCACCAAACTCCATTGCGTCGTCGCAAACACGCGATTTGCACGATTTGAGCCATCAGTTTTGATTGGAGTTTGATCTGTCATTTGCGGAATAAAACGGAAAAACGAACGCGCCCTTCTAGGTAAACTGGTTTTGTGAGAAAGTTACGGCAGTTAACGAATCGAAATCGATCAATTCAGTTTGCGGAGAGTTTTGTCGTTAACCTATCTCCGCTGCGATTGACTTCCGCCGTAAAATCGCTCCGACTTCAATTATCAAGTCTACCACATGTCTAAAACTCATACGCCACCGTTTCATTTAGCGTTTCCCGTCATCGATTTGCCGAAAACAGAAACGTTTTACAAGAACGTGATCGGATGCAAAATCGGCCGGACAAGTGATCGGTGGATCGACTTCGACTTCTTCGGCCACCAGGTTACCGCTCATTTGGTCAATGAAATGCCGCATGTCGCGACCAATTTGGTTGACGAAAAAAACGTTCCCTCCAGTCATTTTGGCGCAGTTTTGCGATGGGACGATTGGCATCAACTTCGTGATCGACTGATACCGCATGTATCGGAGTTCCTGATCGGACCCTACATCCGATTCAAAGGTGAGCCGGGCGAGCAAGCAACAATGTTCATCACCGATCCAAGCGGTAATGGTTTGGAATTCAAGGCTTTTAAGAACCCAGAAATGCTGTTCGCAAGTTGATTCAAAGTAAAATTCATCAGGCGAACATTGCAGTCTCTTCAGGTCCAAAGCAATAACATGAAATCTTATATCAGTATTTTCGATTTGTTTTCGATCGGTATTGGCCCCTCCAGCTCGCATTCAGTCGGTCCGATGAGGGCTGCGAAGGTCTTCTTGGATAGCTTAAGGTCCGAGAAACTGCTCATAAACGTGTGCCATTTGAAAATCCACTTGTATGGTTCACTGGCATTGACCGGAAAAGGGCACGGAACAGATCGTGCGTTGGTCATGGGACTGCTCGGTTACACACCTGATTCAATCGATCCAGACCAAGTGGAAGCGTTGCTCACAAATGTTGAAATCGAAAAAAAACTCGCCGTCGACGAGACCTCAATTCAATTTAATCCTGAAGCGGATATTCACTTTCTTCGTAAAGAAATCTTGGACTTCCATCCAAACGGTTTGACGTTTTTTGCATCCGACGCCCAGGGCAACTTGATATTAGAGAAAACCTATTTTTCGATTGGCGGAGGATTTGTTGTACAAGAGAATTCCGATTCGGATGAAGTTGTCGGTGGTCCGACAATTCCATATCCATTTCAATCCGCAGCTGAACTACTAGATATAGCCGCGGAAAAAAAATTCGCAATTAGCCGTATTGTTTGGGAAAATGAAAAGGCCTTGCGCGACGAAAACGATATTCGATCCGGAATCCTAAAGCTCTGGAAAGTAATGAAGGAATGTGTTGAGCGTGGTTGCCGCATGACTGGGATACTTCCCGGCGGACTGAAGGTAGAACGGCGTGCAGCTGCACTTTTTCAGAAGTTGTCATGTCAATATGAGACTCAACAGCAGGATCCGCTCACGATTCTCGATTGGGTGGATCTATACGCGCTTGCGGTGAATGAGGAAAACGCCGCCGGTGGGCGGGTGGTAACCGCTCCGACCAATGGCGCAGCTGGGATCATTCCAGCCGTTCTGCATTACTATGATCGGTTTTATCCGGGCTCAAACGAAGACGGCATCATCAAGTTCTTTCTGACGTCTGGCGCGATCGGAATGCTTTATAAAATGAATGCATCGATTTCGGGTGCAGAGGTCGGCTGTCAGGGCGAAGTCGGCGTCGCCTGTTCCATGGCGGCGGGAGCACTAACCGAAGTCCTGGGCGGCAATCCGGAGCAGGTCGAAGAAGCTGCGGAAATCGGAATGGAACATAATCTGGGTTTGACCTGCGATCCGATCGGAGGGCTGGTGCAGGTTCCATGCATTGAGCGGAATGCGATGGGGGCAGTTAAAGCAATCAATGCATCGCGATTGGCACTGCGTGGCAACGGAAAACATCGTGTATCGCTCGACAAAGTCATCAAGACGATGCGGCGTACCGGCGAAGACATGTCCAGTAAATATAAAGAAACTTCACGTGGCGGGTTAGCTGTGAATATTACCGAATGCTGATTAGGACCCGGAATACCGAGCGGCCAGTGGTGTGTATCGGGAATTGCGGTTTGTCGAAGCCTTAATCGATTCGAATTACGTCATCGAGAACCCTATGCTTATGTATGGTCTTAGCATGCAGTTTGCCAGCTATCTGCATCGCTATCTACAACGCTATCGCATGTTTCGATGGCATCTATGGACGCCGTTTTAAGAGACGGATCATTGTGATCCGGTCAGTACCGTTTTTGTGAAAAATAATTCGTTTCACTACAAGCGAAAAAACCTTACCCAGTAAACGTGATAATCGATAAAGCTCGTTCGCCATTCAAACGATAATGGATTAGATAAGATCAAAATGTTGTTTTTTTGAGCGGACTCGACGATACAACTCTTGCGAAATCAACTTTGAATCGAATCAACGTCGGGGGGCGTTCATCAAGTGGCACAAGAATTAAACATGCTTGCACTCGTCAAAGGCGAAGAGAAATACGTCTTCTTGTTCGACGACAACAATCGATCGGAAACATTACGTCAACTGGGCAAGTATGCATCGGATCCTGACCTGAGTTTCACTTGGTACGATGCTGCAGTTTTGAGTCAAAAAATTCGCTCGACGGCTGATACTGCCGAAGCAAACCGCTTTGACTCCGATCCTATTTTCGAAGCGGCAGACCACAACGATCCAGATGATTATTCCTATTGATATGATTGCTGTCATAGCAATTTGAATGAATGCTTGAAGCAATCCAGCGATTTCTGACCTACCTCAAAGTTGAACGCAATTCGTCCGATTACACCATCAAGTCTTACAAAGAAGATTTGACGAGTCTCGCTGAGTTCCTTGCCGAAGATGATGGCCGAACTCCTGAGCCCCAGCAAATTACATCTCTCGATTTGAGAGGATACGTGGCAGCACTGCATGAAGCAGGATACGCGAAAAGCTCGATTTCCCGACGTCTTGCAAGCCTTCGAAGTTTTTTCCGGTTCGGTCAACGCGAAGGTCTTGTTGATAGCAACCCGGCCAAGCCTTTAAAGAACCCACGTCCTGAACGAAAACTGCCTCACTTCCTCACGACCGACGAGATTGGCAAGTTACTGCAGGCTCCCCCGTTGGATGACACCATGGGTACTCGCGACCGAGCCATTTTTGAGGTCCTTTATTCAGCAGGCCTGCGAGTCAGTGAATTGGTCGGTATCAATGATTCGAGTCTGGATCTCGAAGATGGATATGTTCGGGTTGCCGGAAAAGGCAAACGTGAGCGACTGGCTCCGCTGGGTTCCTTTGCGATCAAAGCGATTAGAAAATGGCAGCGACAACGCAGGGCCAAAACCGAGAATGGCAAGATGCCGTTGTTTGTTAACAAATTTGGCAAACGCATCACGACACGCAGCATCGGCCGGATGGTAGAAAAGTACTTGATGGTGACCGGTTTGGACCTTCGAACTTCCCCGCATACCCTGCGACACAGTTTTGCGACGCATCTTCTTGATGCTGGTGCAGATATTCGGAGCGTCCAAGAGTTACTGGGACATAAGAGCCTGGTCACGACCCAGATTTATACCCATGTCAGTACCGCCGGATTGAAGGACATCTACGAGAAAGCGCACCCTCGGGCAAAGCTTGTCGGTGGTAAAAAAATCGGTGGTAAAAAAATCGGTGGCAAAAAAATCGGTGCAAAAAAAGCACCCATCCAGGGCCCGAGATCATCAACTTCTCAGCAAAATCCAGCGAATCGCTAGTTTCGAATGTTTTTTTTAGAAGTGTTGCGAGATCTCTGAAACACTCACGAATCGCTCCAGCTGTTCTAAACGCTTTCGTATTCTCAAATTTCCGCACGGTGTGAAAAGATGTTCTTCATTGGATTGTCGATGGTCGCGTGACGGAATTGACGGAAAGACAATGAGCCCAGACCAAATGTAAATTTGCTTTACGACCAGGTCTCTTCTTCTTCCTCCGGATTCTCTTCCGCATCTAAAATTTCGATATGTTTTGAGTTGATAAAGTAACCCAAAGCAAAGCGGATGGGGACGAGTATCGCAATGAAAACAGGAAACAGTATCCCCCAAGCGCTAGCTTTGACGGTCCACAACACAACCAGACAGAGTAGCTGAATAACGGTGAACAAATGGATGGTGCGCCATGGAACGCGACGGACATAGTGGGTTGCGGGATAAAGGGCAGGATCGGTCAGCCATAAACTGAGGCGCTCAAAGAACTGATTTCCTTTCATCGAAACGACGCCCATGTAAAGGAACAAACCAAACAACACGGCCATCGGAATGTACTTAAACCAAGGCAGCAATAGCAAAGACAAACCGACCAGCAAGTGGATCGAAATTCCTGTGATGCGATTTTCCCGCACATGAAGGATGTGGGTGTGGGCGGTTCCTCCACGATCGATCACTTCTTCCGTGCTTGCCAACGAACGCACGTGATTCAGTGAACGGACTGTCGCAGCAACCAACCAAGGTAAGCCAAATGCTGAACAGACCGCGATCAAAACTCCAACTACACCAAGGTCGAGGTGATACGATTCACCTTTTTGCAAATTGTTGTCCCGACTGTTGACCAGTCTTGCAGTGATATTTTGATCAAGGTAGACGAGAATGCTACACAAAATCGCTGGAACAATAGACGCCCAGATCACCCACGTCGGAGTGTCCATAAAACCAACGAGCCAACTTCTTTCCGAATCCGTAGGTTGGATGCTTTCGGGTGCTGGCAGCACATCTAATTTAATGGCGTCGCGTGTCATGTAGGCGACGGCGGCCATCGCGATAATGGCCAACGTCGGACCGAAATCCGCCAGGAATTCACGCAGCTGTGGAACTAGCAAATGACTTTTACGAAATGCACTCAATTGTGATGCGATGTAAAAAGTTCCAATCGCCAAAAGCAAAGACAACAGGGCGATATCGTAGCTGGACGTTTCACCATGCTCATGAAAGATATGAATCAGGCTCTTGACCGCCTCGTAGATAAAGATAATTGAAATCAGGGCAGCAAATATTTCATCCGTAAAGCGAGTGAAGTACCGCATCAAACAACTTGCATCGGTAAAAGCAAGTACCAACAGGATTGCACCGGTCCAAAACCCGACCCATGCATAGGCGGGCAAAAACGCGATTTCATTTGCGGTGCAGAATTCATAAAGCAACCCTGTAAATATTAACATCGGGCCGGTACCGCCCAAAATGATCATGGGTTGTCCGGCAAAAATCGCGTAGACCAGCCCGCAGGCTGCGGTCGCGATGATCATCTCAACCGCTCCGATCTGTCCACCCGTTTTATCGTCCATGAGCCCGCCGAAAATAATCGCCGGTGCCAAACACGCAAAGAACAAAAAAATCGTTGAACCAACGGACTTGGAATGCAAACCGTCAACAATGTCAGATTTGTAATGTGAGAGGCGACGTTTGACGTCTCCAATAAATCCGCCAAACAGTTTGCCGGAATATCTCAGGCCCTCACCAATCGAGTCGTGATGGACCGCAGCGGATTTGCCACTCATTCGCGATTCGATGGCGTCTTTGAATTGCTTGGTTGCTTTTGCAGTTACCGCTAGATAATGAAACTCATCGTCGGACATTAATCGAGCGATATGAGCCAGCGAGTCCAAGTGTTCGGCTGTTGCTTCAGGCGGACCAATCAGCAGAAAAATTAACTGGACCGGGGCACCGTCTGGTGCCCCGACGTTGATTGCTTGCTTGAGACGAGCGATTGCGATGACCGGCTTAGAAATGCAATCCAGATAGACATGCGGGACAATCGCGGCATTCCCGATCGCTGTGCTTGCCAGATCTTCTCTAGCCTTGATTCCGTTGAGAATGGTTTGCGTATCTGCACGATCGATCACGCCTTTCTCGGCAAGTTGGTCGATCATATCGCTCACCGCAGCATCAAGCGAACGAGACTGAAGGTCCAACATCAAAAGGTCGTTTTCGCAAGACTCTAGCAGCTTTTTCAATGGATCATTCCTGCTTTGATTTTCACGCAGTTACAGAGGTTCGTAATTTTAGATTGTGGGGGCAGCCGAATTATGTTTCAAATCGTTATTGTCCGCCATCGTAATTTAGACGAAGGGGCACTATTTGACTCAACTTCCTAGTGCGGCGCTATGACAACGAATTTGACACAAGGGATAGCGCATGAAAAAAGGACTGTGTTTTACTGTCCTTTTTCATTTCATTCTTCTATATCTTTAGGAATCTCTTCGGTTGTTACTACGATGCCGAAGCACCATGTGTTCATGCTTTTCTTGAAAATTTCGACCCTGAGTGTTGTTTTCAAGCAAATTGGGCCAGTAGATGACCCTGAACCCGTCCTGTGAAATGAAACCGTCCTATGAAAATAGTTCTTTGATGACTTTTCCACCATTGGCGATTTTCATTGGACGATTGTTACGGCTGGTGAAGGTCGTATTAAGTGAAATTCCCAACCCCTTACAAACGGTCGCCATTAAATCTTCAGATGAATAAGGTTCTGTTATGACTTTGGTGCCATCTTCGCTTGTCGCACCGACTGCCATTCCGCCTTTAATATCACCACCACCAACTGCAACACTCCAGCTCCGGGCCCAGTGATCGCGTCCGGCGTTTCCGTTAATTCGTGGGGTCCTGCTGAATTCGCCCATCCAAATAACGACGGTGTCTTCCCACAAACCACGTTCGGTAAGGTCTTCCACCAATGCACTCATCGCTCGATCAATGGTTGGAAGTTTTGTGTCACGAAGCGTCGGGAAAATGTTGCCATGATTATCCCATCCGCCGTTCCCAACTTCGATAAATGGTACGCCTTGTTCAACCAAACGACGGGCCATTAAACAACCACGGCCAAACGCATTGTTTCCATAGCGTTCAAGTGCCGCAGGTTGCTCTTGATTGACTTTGAAAGCATCCATCTGCTTGCTGGTCATCAGGTTCCATGTCTTATCGATCACTTCCATGTGTTCCTTGGCCGCAATGCCTCGGTTCACTTTCTTCATTTCTGCTAAAACGTCACTCGGTTTTCGATCAATGAAATTCGAGCCAAATCCTTCAAGCATTTTCTTTCGAAGCAGCATTCGTTCGGTGTCTAAACCAAGTCCAAGATTTCGGACTTGCCCGTTGCTACCGACCGAAAACGGAGCCCATGCCATGCCGAGAAAACCCGGACCACCAGCATCACTGCCTACCGAAACAAACGGAGGAATTTCAAGTTCGGGACGCTGCGAAATCGTCTCGTGAGAAATTACCGAGCCGTAGGTCGGATGTTCCATGTTTGGATTGGGGACATAACCGGTGTGCATGTAATAGCGACCGCGGCCATGATCTGCTTCGCGAGTCGACATGGATCGAACAATTGACATTCGATCCATGATCTTTGCCGTCATCGGCATATGCTCGGAAATTTGCATGTCGCCGGCGGTTGAAATTGGCTTAAACTCACCACCGGTTGGAGCGCCGGGTTTAAGGTCCCAAATATCCATCGTTGACGGGCCACCACCCATCCATAAAAGAATCGCGCTTTTACGTCGTTTCTTTAAATCGGGCGCGTTTTGACGAATCGTGTTTCCCAGCGCCATCGAGGAGCCGGTCAATGCCGAAGCACCTGCCATGTGAGTCATAAAGTGGCGTCGAGACATGCCTGTGGGCGTTTTCATATTCGGCTCCAAAAATGGATGATAAATTTTGATATTGAGCGATGTTTAAGTTCTATTGAAATGAATCGCCTACGTTTTGATTCAGTTAACAATGCTCAGACTAATTCAGGATGAGAAGGGTTTCAAACGTCAATATTGATTAGTGATTGAAAATAAACTCGTTGCTATTGATCATCGACCACCAGACGTCCGCCAACCAATTCAACTCGTTGCCTTTGTAAACACCATCTACCAACTGAACGTTGGTGATTTCTGTTTTTTCGTTACGCGTGGGTTTTCTCGCAAAGGCTGCGGCGAACAAGTATTCCAGCTTGCGATCCCGAGAAAGATTGCTGGTCGCGACCTTTGACAAGAAGCCCCCATTCTTCGTATCGGTTGCTTTCTTGATCATTCCACCGTTGAACATCATTAATACTTGTGGAATCGTACCATTGAAAGACGTTGTTTCATCACCCTCATCCGTTCCAAATTGGGAAACGAATTGGGAAAGCCATTGATTCTTTTCGCGTTCTTGTTGCTCGTAGTTTCCGCGAGCTTGGGCGGCTTGCGTGGCAACTAAAAGTGACTCGTAAAGTTCCTCGGCTCGCATCTGACGAAGATAAAAATGAGTGAATTTTGGTGTTTCGCCTAACTGGGGATCGTCGGCCGCATTTGAGGCATTGGCCTTACTTTCCAATGAATAAGCGTCGGTCAAACAGATCCATGTAATCAACTCTTTGAGATTGTAACTGTTGTTCTTGACTTCGCCTGCCAAATAATCCATCAGATCAGGGTGTGACGGCTGATTGTGTGGGCCAAGATCATCAATCGGTTTCGTGAACCCGTATCCGAAAAAATGGGCCCACATTCGATTGACGATCGTCTTATCCAGGTATTCTGACTTGACAATCTTCTTTGCCAATTCAGATCGTCGATTCACTTGCTCAACGTAACCGCTGCTTCCAATCCCGGTTCCGTCGACAAATTTGGGCAACGCCATTCGGGTCTCGCCATTTCGAAGTTCATAAAAAACGCGGGCCTGTTCAGGAAAGTTGTCTTCGCCAGCGAAATCTTGATCAACTAACTCGGCGCCGCTCACGTTTCGTGTGCCGGGAGTAAACCGACGAAGCGCACGAGTTTGACGGAAGAACGCATTCATCTCCCAATACTTCTGCTGCTTCCAATCGTTGAAGGGATGGTTATGGCATTGCGTGCATTGAACCTGAAGTCCGAGGAAAGTCTTTGAAGTTGCCGCAGTGGCAAGGCTCCCTTTTTCCTCGTTGACTTTCATCGCAAGGAAATTGGTTGCACCATTGAACTGCTCACCGCCCGGGGTGGTTGTCCCAGTCGCAGAAACCAACTCGTGGACCATTTTGTCGTACGGTTTATTTCGGGCAAACGTATCACGTAGGTACTTTTGCATCCCCTCGCGACTGGTTAGTGAATTCCGTTCTGTTCCGCCTGCACGGCCAATCAAAATGTTGGTCCACAAGGTTGTCCAATTGCGAGCATACTCTTCGGTGTATTGATCGTCATAAAGCAACTTGGCGACCAAGGCGGAGCGCTTGTCCTTTGCCCGGTCTTTGATGAATTCATCCAATTCGACGACAGTTGGAATTCGGCCAATGATGTCAAGATGAACCCGCCGGCACCACTCACCATCACTCGCCTGACGAGATGGTTTCATCTCGTAATCATCCCACGTCTGTTTCACCAATTCATTGATCTTCACCACCTGACGCGGCAATTCGACCTTCGATTTACGATTTGATCGAGATGTCGCAGGTTTCTTCGAAACAGACGTTTTCTTCTCTGTTTGCGCTTCCACTTCAGAAACGTTGATTAAGCCAACGTTCATCAATCCAGCCAGAAGTGCCAAAGTGAGCGTGCGTGAAAAAATGAGTTGATACATTTAGGATCCGCTAAAAGTAAGTGCCGTTGCTGCGGTGAATAAGAGAACGCGTCACCGGTCTGATAGTACTCAATTTTGCACTATATTTCCCAAGAAAGCCTTAGGTTCTTTTCAAAACTACAAAAGAAAAAATGCATCAAAACGATGCAGTGCTGCAAAATGATACGCGCAAAATAAAACAGGTGAGCCAAATTAAGATTTAGCTCACCTGTTTTGCGGTTTCCCGATTTGCCTCGAAGTTCTGTTCCAGATTTAGGAAATTGCCTCTTTCCGTAATCCACTTCTCTGTTCGGGCCCCGATTTAGGAGTTTCCTGGACATAGAAACAGCAAACGCCATACCACTTATGAAAATCACGAACATTCTGTTGTCATTGGACCTCTCGAAATTGAGTTTGTCGACGAACGGTCGAAATTTGGCAGCCTGGGGGGAAGGGGTTGTTTTTGCGGATTAGTGGGAGTTAAACAGGTTTTTCTAATCTTTTAATAAATCGTTTTCTTCTGCCGATTCTGATTCTCAGGCAACTGGATTTTTCATCATCGTCAGAAAGTCGTTGATTCCGGACGCCGCATATGACCCACGAAATCAATAGAGGAATCAAACATGCGTTCGATGTTATTTTCGACCGCCTTAATTTTCGCAGCGATGGCAACCACAGGTTGTGTTTCATTGAGCGTTGATAAGGGATGTGACACAGGTGGAGCTGTTGGATGCTCGGACTGTAGTGATTGCGGTTCAGGCGTACGTCTTGGTGGTTTGCTTGGCCGCCTTCGCGGCGAAGGAGCTTGCTCGACATGCGGCGACGGTGCGAGCGGAAATGGATCGAGCGGGAGCGCTGTGGCAATGCCAGGCGGCATCGGTTCTCAGCTTGGATTGGGCGGCGGTGCAATGATGGGTGCCGGAGCAAGAATGGGCGGCGGTGCAATGATGGGCGGCGGTGCAATGATGGGCCGCGGCGCGAGAATGGGCGGCGGTGGTGGAAGACTGGCTGGCGGTATGCTCGCCGGTGGCTTTGGTAAATGCACTTCGTGCGGACTGCTGGGCGGTCGTTGTGGCTGCAACGAGAATGCTGCACCCTACACGCCTCACCCTTATCAGGGAGCTGGTCAAGGCGGACCCCAAATGGGAACTTACGCGTACCCCTACTACACGACGCGGGCTCCTCGCGACTTCTTGATGGCAAACCCACCTAGCATTGGGCGGTAAATCATCGGAAAAAAACAAAGAATCCGCATCAATACGAGATTCCGTTTGTTCGATTGAAGGTCGAAGCGTAGCGAGACCAAAGCATCATTGAGAAAAGGCGTGTCGCTAGACACGCCTTTTTTGCTTCATATTGCCATCCCGATTGAACGGAAATTCGGGGACCTGCCGACAGGGTGTCGGAAAACCGCAAAATACAAACTGAGTTTTCCACGCCAGTTGTTTTCAGGATGAATCACCTCGCTCGCGATCTCAATCCAGTATTGGTTCGCAACTGCAGCTACCGAGCGTTGCAGCTACGAGGCGTTGCAGCTACCGGGCGTTGCAGTAGCTTACGAATCGATCGCAAGGACGAGCATCCATCTGGATGGCACTCACTATCTTTATGAATTCTTTTTCCGCTCGGCCATCCCTTTTTTGCGGGCTTTGATCGCCATTTCGAAAGCACCATCTTCGCCGTACTGATTGGCAGAAAATGACTTAGTTCTTCGTTTTCCATTTTCATCGGTCCATTGAGCGACCCAAAAGGCGTAGGTGTAACCCCATTCGCCTCGAATATCAGTTTGCTCATGACGCCGTACGCCAACGTGCCCAGATTTGTTGCGTTTTGACGGCTTCTTCGCAAGTTCCTGCACGGAATACTTCGGTAATTTCAACTCGGTTTTGTCGCGAAACTTCTTCGCTTCGGTTAAAGCCTTGTTTCGGCTACCAAGCTTGTTGTCGGCAAAAAACTTCTCGATCTTCTTGCCTCGGCGGTGAAATCTTACCTCCCAACCGCCACTTGCGATTTCACCCTTCTTGTTTTTGAAATCGATACGCGTAATGTTTCTGTTCGGCTTTGGTTTTTTAGATTTCACGTCGAAACGCAACTTTCAGAGAGGAGTGATTTGTGTCATTTATGGACTATCGATTGATTCGTACAACAAAACGAATCCCGATACCCATAACAATGAGTAGCGAAATTAAACAACAAAGTGACTTCGCGAGAGCACCGGAGCAAACAAATACCCGACAGGATCATCAGAGCTCAAGATTCTGCCCGGGTTGAGTCGCTCTGTAGTCAAAAGCATAACATAAGAATGCTTAGAAGCAAAAGAACTTTGGTGATTCGGTGCTTCTTTATCGGCTCGCAAACCCTCTGATTTTATTGCACAAGTCGTTATTGCGCGGCAGTTCGAAACCCATTGGGACTACCCGAAATTGGCTGCCCCTCGGGTAATGGCCAGCCGGCGCAAAGAAAACCCTTGTCGTAGAGAACCCGTTTCAATTCATTGAAGTATCCAAACGAATCGGGGTAAACCCAAACGCTGATCGTAACTTCATTTGGATCCAGCCCGTTGATGGACTGCATAAATTGCGAATTAGGCTCCAAGGCGTTGCGCATTGATTCCCCAATTTGATCTTGTGTGGGCAACAGAATGAAACGTTCCAATGCAGGCACCATGGCACGAACGACACCAAACTCAGTTTTCTGCGTCTGTTCTTTCAGGACCAGTTTGTATTGCAGTCGAAAGTTGTCGATCGGCCCGACGGTTTCGATCGTCGACTGAGCTTGAGTCAATTTTGCTGCCTTGACTTTCCACTCAGACCGCATCGATTCCACAAGGCTATCAAGCGGGACAGCGACTAACTTTCCCTCCATCAAACGATAGTGAATCTCTTCGCCGAATACGGTTTTGGCAATCGGCGTGGGCAAGTGGTCGATCACTCCGGGCGGTGCGGCGTTGAACTGAAGGCTCTGGTTTTGACTTTCTAAAGACTCCAATTTGGCTTTAAGTCGTTCACCCTGACTGATCAACGATAAATTCTCTTGCTCGGAATGCGAGAGCTCGCTTTGGCGTGCTTCAATGGACTGTCTTACAGCGGAGACGGCCAGTTGCAATCGGTCGCGATCTGATGTCAGGATTTTCGCGGCGTTCTTTTGGGTCTTGATCATGGACTCGATTTGAACGTTTTCCGATTTCAGTTTGGTGGTTTCAAGGTCTCGTTTCTCAATTTCCGTTTCCAACGCAGCCATTTCGGCGTTGGGACCTTCTTCATCAGTTCGCAATTTCTCCCAAACAGATTTGGCTTGTGATCCAATCAAAACCACCAAAATGATTAAAATACCAACGAGATTTGCGACAACGTCCAAAAATGAATCTTGTCCCGGTTCAAGTGAGTTGTCGACCTCGCGACGCCCATACCTTGGCTTCATTGGACTCTCCGTAGATCGAGGCCGCTGCCAGAAAGAAGGTTTTTCAATTCCAGAAACCGCCCATCCGCGTTTGGTGAAACGTAAACGTTCAGGATTGGTTTCCAGTAGGAATTGACACCGGCGATTCCCCAAGCATCGATATGTTGCCAGACTTGTTCAACCAAAACTGGAACAGCTGTCTCGCTTCCATTGGCAAACGAAATCGACTTGATGCCCTTTCCAATTTCGACGATTTGGATTTCGTTATCGTTGACCAGGATTTTGATGGGCTTTCGAATTTGGATCGAATTGCTGGCTTTTGATGGAAGCGCCCAATTGTTACCGCGAGCTCGAGCAATGCTCTCCTGGGGAAGTTCGTCACCGCCGGTCTGGCCGCTGGCGGAACTTGAATTTCCACCCGGTCCTGAGTTGTTTTGATTTGAGTTGTTTTGATTTGAATTCGACGCAAGGTTTTCCGAAGCTTGATTGGGTTGCCCACTCAGGTTCCTGTTATTTTGCGGTTCACCAAACGAAGAATTACGATTCTCGTCGAATTGGGAATTTCGATCTGAAGGTTGCCCCGAGGGGTTTGTACCGAATTTTGAGCTCCGACTAATTTGTGAACTGTTCGATTCGTACTTGTCGAGCGAATTGTCGGATGTGGAACCTGAGGCTGACCGCTTCGACGATGCGAAACTTGAGTTGCCATTCAATTGGCCGGAGGTTTTACTCCCTCTTGGTTCACGGACGAATCCACCGGTGATTGATGACGCACGATAACCTCCGCCAGAGGCACCACCACCCGATCCAGCGCCCTGTCCCGATCCGTTTTCTAATTGTCGGATTTGCCGCATAGCCTGAGTGCGATTGATCGCTGCGATCGTAGCTTGCTGACGTTGACGGGCCAAGTTGACCGCGGAAACAAGCTGACTCTTGAATGCTTCATCCGTTTTCGGATACGCAATTTCGACGTCGGTGTTGACCAGTTCATAACCAAATTCATCCACCCAAGACTTCATTGCTTTACGCCCTGCCGCAAATGATTTGGAACCACTTGGCCTGACGACAAATAGCGGATACGGCTGACCTTCTTTATGATTCGGATCGATTTGATTCCAATAATCGCGAATCATTACCAGGGCGGCATCCAGTGGATTCCCGGCAGATATGGGGTTGGGGAAATCGCTGGCCCGAAGTGTAATTCCGTAGGGCTGAACGGTCACTCCATCCCCGTCGCATTCCACAAAAATGGGACGGCGAAACGTTCCGTTGCCTCCGGTCGCGTGTGGAATAATGGCGAAGGTCTGTTTTTGATTCTCTGCAATATTCCGTTTTTTGGCCAACTTTTGTGTTTCTTCGTCGATTTTTTTCGTCAATTGAGTTAGCTGCCGCTTTAACTTGTCCTGGTCAACGTCGCTTGTATCATTCGAAGCTATTGTTTGCAGTTGTTTTTTTAATTGCGTCAACTCGTTAGCAAGCTCGGCGATGTGGCTGGTAAGGTGACCGTAGAGTGCTTTTTCAGATTCGAGCCGTTCTTTCAATTGCGGGCGTAGGCTGCCCAACAATTGTATGTTGTTTTTGCTAAACTCAAGCTTGTCGACGAGCTGCTGTTTCTGTTCGGCGATTTCTTCGGCTGAAACAGTTTGCTCCGATTGATTCGCTTGAATGTCGGCTCTTTTGACAACCAAAACCAATAGCACAATGATCGCACCCATCGTACAAATCAGCACGGCGAGGAACGGAAACAGCGTTGGAGCGGTTTGATTTTGCTGAGAGGATCTTCTACTCATGCAACACGTTTCGGAATTTCAGGCTGATTAAGCTGGTTGGACAATTCGACGGCTTTGTTTGTTTCTGTGCTTAAGGACTGGTTCAACAAGTTGACGGAAAAAGTTAGGTTTCGAACCGTTTCTTCAAGCTTGGCCGCTTCCTCCAAAGCCTCGGAGTGCTGCGCTAACACGCTTTTCGCCGAATCCAGAAACTGGGTGCGATTTTTTCCTTCTAGCGTTTGGCAAAATTCCAGTAAGCGGTTCTGATTATCGACCGTCTGTTTTTGCTGAGCCAGGAACTGTTGTTGGAACGGATTTGGCTTCGTGAGACTATCCTGCAGTTTATCCAGTTTCGCGACGATTGGATCTGATTTAATTGCGGAAGAAGAGTTCTTTGCAACGGCTTGGATTGCGTTCTTCAATTGCTCAACATGCTCATCCATTTTCATGTTTTGTGGAATTTGCTGGGCCAAGTCCTGCAGTGACTCTTGCTGCATTGCAATCTGCTTTCCAAGTGCCGTAAAGTTTCGCGAAAGGCCCTCGACGATGTGCCGGTTATCCTCAGATTTGTCCATTGACTTATGCATTTGCATCGTTGCGGTGATTAGCTCATCCTGTTTCTTCTGGTATGCCGTTAGCATTTTGGCGTTTTCGCCAAAGACCGCTTGAATCTGGTTAGCGATCACTTCAAGATTGCGTTGTGACTGTTTTTGTCCATCGGACTGCTGTTCGTTCGATTCAGTTACTGATTCGCGAACCACTCTTGCCAAGCCCTTCACTTCTTTGATCAGAGAGTCTGATTCGGTAAGGCTATCGATGCTCTTCTTTAAACTCTCCTGCATCTGATTCATCGAATTGGCTTGCTCAACTGCCTCTTGCAGGTCTTCAAGCTTTTCGGTGAATTGCGTAATAGCCATCGCCTGTTGTGTTTGAGCCCGCAACATCGATTCCTGGGTCTTGGCGATTGACTCTTGTCGTTTGTCGACAATCTCTTCGCTGCGTGTTACGGCATCGCTGATTTTGCTGGCGTGATCATTCATGACATCGGATGAAACGGCAATGACTTCTTTGATTCTTTCGGTATGACTAGCAATTAATAGATTGCCCTGCTCGATTGAATGATGCACCGAATTGGTATTGGACTCGAGGACTTGATTCGCATTCGCTATGCCTTCGTGGAGTTGCTTTGCTTGATTGAGAACAATGTCGGTAGCTTGATCCATTCTCTGAGTGACCTTTTCTGCATGCGCGATCAAGACTTCATCGGACTGGGAAATGATGGTTTTGAGATTCTCCAGATGATGGGCCGAAGCATCGGCCATTTGCTCCGATTGGGTCTGCAAAACGCCCTCGGTTTGCTCCAATCCGGCCAAAAGTTTTTCCGTGTGTCCAGCTGCTAATTTATTCGATTGAGACATCATGACTTTGAGTTCATCGCCATGCTGTTGAATGGTTGAGTGATAGGCTTTGGACTGCTCACTCATTGCAGCCCCAATAAATTGACCGTGACTGGCAAATGCATTGGAAGATGCTTCGACCGCTTTTGATAAATTCCGAGTGTGAGATTCCATCACAATGTTTGAATCGGCGATCGCATTTCGAATTGCAATTCCAAACTCATCCATGACAGGCTCAAGCTGATTCGAAAGTCGAGTCGCAAGAACGTCTGCAAATCGATCCAAAACACCTTCGGTCGTCTGACGGATCGTTTCAATTCCTGATGCCCAGACCCCAGCCTGTTCATCCGCAATTGCCCCGACGCTTTGGAGGACTTTTCGCGACATATTTTCGACGGATGACAAATAGGGATCGCGATTGGTTCCAAACGTCTCAAAACGTCCCACCAATTCGTCTATTGCTGCCTCGTCGACGGCGTCCAGGTGCTGGGTCTCAATTCGATTGACGATGAATTGAGCAAACATCAGCACAATTGATAATGTGAGTGCAAGCGCCGTCGTATCAAACGCGACGTAAAGTTTGTCACGGAGGCCTGAGAGCATCGCTTCAAAATCCGAAGCGACGGTCAAACCGCCAAGGGCTCCCGAAATTCCAACTACAGTGCCCAGAAATCCCAGCATTGGGATCGCCCAAATTAATATCCGAATCAGCGAGTAACTCTCTTGCTGCTTGGCGGCGTCCATATCGGCCAAGTACTTCAACTCATCATCTAGTCCGTTTGCCGACTCGGTTTTATCTACGAATTCCAATGCATTTCGCAGCCGGAGTCCAAGGTATGAATCTTGGCGTGCTGGTGAGAGTTCATCCAAATCTGCTAGCAACATGCGGCTTGCATCTGCCCGCTGGCCAAGAGCGGGTGCAGGCTGAAGACAAACATTCTTTTGGTCCCCAATTTGACGCAGTACATCAATTAGTTTGATAATTAGCCCCACGCCACCCACAAAGAACATGGCGGTCGCAACATAAGAAACCGGATGGGCCGACAGGTATCGGACCAACATTTCACTTTTGATCCAGCCTTGCTGAATCAAAAACAGAAATCCCCAATAGGCAACCAGGCCGATAATGACCGGCCAACCTAACGATCCCATCACCGAACCTAGAGTTCCAGTTTTGGTTCGCGGGGTATTGTCTTGACTTGTAACAGGTGTTGCTGGTGGTGCTTGCATGAAATTGCTTCCTTGCTGATGCATGCTTAAGATTGGCGAGGCAAATGATGCAGGCGCATCACTTTCCATAAACGGAAAACTTTGCCTAGTCTGAGAAATCGTCATTTGGCAGTAGATGATTCAGCGAAAATCACCACCGCAGGCATTTTCTCGGAATAACCGGAAATTCGAACCTGACCAGCAAACTGAAAATAATCCGAAAAGATTACCAAAGTTGTCGACGTGTGGCGCCGATATAAAAGGCATCGAAACTTGGTTTCGTCGCAATCGACGGAAAATGAAAACAGTTTCGCAAGCTCACTAACCGTTCGAAACAGAGTCATCTACGTTGAGATTTGTTGTTCTCATATTTGGTAATTGTCAAAGCGTTCAGCAACGAGACAACGCCCCGGCGACAATCGCTATTCAACATGTGGAACGGAATCATTTATTGATTCTGTCCGATCAAAACAATCGAACGAAGCTTCCGTCCCCGCCTCTCCGATCATTTGCGAACCAGTAACGATCTCGTGAAACCGGTGTCGATCCGGTCTTCCAGCCAACACCAAAACATCAATGCTACGGAGATATCAACTCCGTTTGACAATTCAATCCCAGGGGGGGTTTGTGGTCCAGGTCGCTTAAGTGCGGCCTGGACCTTTTTTTGTTTGTGGGGTGCAATGGTTGCACAACGCGTTATTCTGACCAACTTCCAGTGACTTGAGAAAGTTACCAATTCGGTTTACGCTCAATTCTCATTTCAGTTCATTTCAGAATACGGCGTGAATAAAATCGACGATTCAAAAGAAAAAAACAACCGGACGCAGTCGTTTGTAAAATCAATTTTTCGACTGATGCGGATTCCTAATATCTTTACGGCGGTTGCTGATGTGATGATGGGCTTTGTGTTTATGCATCAAAGCTTTGAACCGTTGGGAGGATTGCTTTTTTTATGCGCAGCGACATGCTGCTTGTATTCAGCGGGAATGATCTTGAACGATGTGTTCGATGTGGAAATCGATTCCGTTGAACGACCAGAGCGACCGATTCCGTCGGGTGCCGTATCGCTTCAGTTCGCGACCATTCTAAGTTACACGTTGATATTTACGGGCGTCGGATGCGCAATCACCAGCTATTTCTTTTTTGCCGAAGAAAAGTTACTTACAAGTTTCGAGCCGGCGATCATTGCGATATTGTTGGTCGCGGCAATCTTTCTCTACAACAAAATATTGAAGAAGACGCCCGTTGCACCAATTGCGATGGGCGGTTGCCGATTTCTGAACATTCTTTTGGGAATGAGTCTGATTGGTTCGGCGAACGCAGGCTTGATTCCGGCGGGTTTGATGATCGCGTTGGGGGTCGGAGTTTTTGTTGCGGGGTTTACGTGGTTCGCTCGCAGCGAGGCAAAGGAAAGCGACATCAAACTATTGACGTTTGGGTTTGTCGTTATGGTTGTCGGCTTGCTGCTCATTGCGGGTATGCCATTTTACGGGCTAACTTTGCCAGCAACGGCGACAAAAATCTGGTTGTTGCCGTTCATTATCGGCGCGATCGGTTTGAGTGTCGTTCGTTTGTCATTGGTAGCGATTGCCGATCCGACTCCGCGTCACGTGCAAATGACGATTAAGCAATGCATTCTTTCGCTGATCTTGATAAACGCGGCGCTATGTTTCTGGGTTGATCCAGAGCAGTATCAATTCGCCTTCGTCGTATTGGTGCTGCTATTCCCAGCTATCATGTTGGGACAGTGGTTCAAGTCGACATAGTGCTCGGTTGTTCGACAAATCAAGCCCAACTCATCGATGGTAAGCTTGTTTCGCTACCGGCTAAATTCATTGCGAGTTTCCCTTTATCGCGGCGAGGCAAGTTCTTGTGAAGGATTTCGACTTGGGTAAAACCGACCGTCTTCAGAAGCTAGAGTTGATAAGTCACTGACCGCAGAGAATCCTCTTGATCGATGTGTCGAAATACAGCGTCACGATACTCTGCATCTTTGAGCGATGCTAAGTATTCACTGTATCGCCACCATATCAGTTGATGAACGGTATCCGATTCATGCAATGCGGAATGTAGATATTTGCCATTGACCGCAAGGTTGTCGTGGATTGAGAGTCAACTCTTTGAAATCCACAGAACCCTTCAAAACCGCGAATGTTTCCGTTTCGCTATTGCCCATGAAGCGTTACCTAAACCAATTCAGGCATCGGTTTTCGGTGATCGAGCAAATACTGCGGTCGACCCGTTGGGTCAACCAGCGTTGTGCTCATTGGGTCAATGCCAAGATTATGATAAAGCGTTGCGATAATTTCCTGGACTGGAACCGGTCGCTTTTCCGCAAACTCACCCAAGCGATTGGTCGCACCGATGGCTTGGCCAGTTTTCATTCCGCCACCTGCCATCAACGCGCAGCTAACTTGGGGCCAATGATCACGCCCAGCGTTTTTGTTTACCTTCGGCGTTCGACCAAATTCGCCCCAAACGATAACAGTCACGTCGTCGAGCATTCCTCGCTCATCCAGGTCTTCAACCAATGCCGTTACGCACTGGTCAAGCTTTGTTCCATGATCACGGACCAAATCAAAATTCTGTCCGTGGCTATCCCAGCGACCAAATGAAAGCGATACCGACCGCACACCGGCTTCGACTAGGCGACGAGCCATCAACAGGTGGTCGTTGCAAGTTGGTGCGCCGTCGTACTGGTACTTGTACGGCTTGCCATCGCCATAGCGTGCCCGGATTTTCGGGTCTTCTTTGCTCAGGTCCAAGGCATCAACCAATCGGCTGGACGTCAAAACACCAAAGGCCTCTTCTGAAAACGAATTGACATTTTCAACATTCTCAAATTGTCGCTTCATGTTGCCAAGGCTATTCAACAGCGATTTTCGATCGGATAGTCGATCGAGTGTGATGCCATTCAATTTCAAATTAGACATCATTTCACCGTTGGGCTTGAATGGCTTAAATGAGTCGCCTAGAAAGCCCGGTTGCCCGGATTCTGACCATGGTGCATGTTTGGTTTTTGCGGCAAGCCCAACGACAGCTGGAATCGACTTATCTACTTGCCCTCTGATTTTCGCGACCGCCGATCCAACGCTTGGAGGCCCCCCTACCGAAGCCAGCATCCCGCGGTTCCATCCTGTTAAACACTGGTAGGCGTCGTGAGCACCAGAGCATCCAGTGACCGATCGAATCGCCACAAATTTGTCCATCATGGATGCGATCTTCGGAAAGCACTCACCGATTTGGATATCTGGAACGTTGGTCGAAATGGGTTTGAATTCACCGCGGATTTCAGCGGGAGCATTGGTTTTAATTTCCCACATGTCCTGATGCGGAGGGCCACCGCCCAGGAAGACGTTAATGACCGCTTTATGCGAGGAACGATTTCCCGCTTCGTCTTGGGCCCGCAGAATCTGTGGGAGGGCCATTCCGCCGACGCTGCCTAACGCAAAGCCGCCAATTTTGAGAAAGCTGCGTCTGGAGACACCATCGCAATACTTAGTTTTTTTGCCGTAAATCGTCAGCATCATTCGGCTCCGAAAAATAAGGTGGGACTTCGGAAGAAATTTAAAAACGCCATTTGCGTCACTTCATAATCATATCACCAATAGAATCTCTAGGCATTATCGAAATGGGTAGCGGGAAAAAGAAAAGGGAAGTGAAAAATAACGGATTGGTCTTCGAGAAACGGTAAAATCACCGGATTTTAATGGTTTTTACCGATTCGGCAGAAAAGGCTCACTCGCTTTTGCGGGATCCCCGGTCCCAAATCAAGGAAAAATCTGCTCAACAAAAGGCTTTATTAACGAGTATTTGGGAGATGGTTCCGTTGAATTTCCGAGGTCGCGGTGGCTGATATGGGACCGCGGTGCATGACATCAAATTCGTGTTTCAGGTTCCCGTAACGTCAAACGAACAGGTTAACCATTCTCGCAAGCATTTCAGATATTCTTCAAGAACTCGATTGCATTTGCGACTTCTGAAATGGGATCCTCGGCGTGATCACGCTGGACGGTTAAGTAACCGTGATATTGGTGTTCTTCAAGATTCCCCAGCAAATTCGGAAAGTCCGCTGAGCCGCGTCCGAGTGGTACTTCAATGCCGCGCCCCTGGGCGAGATCCTGAACCCCGTCACGAGCATGAACATGCTGAACAAACTTGCCCAGTGATTTAATCGCTTCGGCAGAAGAGAATCCGTTGATGATTAGGTTGCCAGGGTCAAAATCAACAACGAGGGATCCGGTGGGCAAATCGTCGATCAAGTCCAACATCGTAGGGCCATCTTCGGTCCCGGTTCGAGCGGCAAGGAACGCGCCGACTCGCTGCGATTCTTTCCCGATTTCCGACAGCGTTGCAATTAAAAGATCGCGTTCGATTGATTCTGCATCCTCTGCAGGACGTTCTGGGACTTTTCCGATTTGATTGACGACTACATGACAACCAAGATCGTATGCCATCTTCATCGCGGCTTTCGTGGCGTCAACGCGTCGCTCAATGCCATCAATGTCCGAATAGGAGCGTCGCGTTTGGAAAGTCACCGCCGAAACGTTCAAGTTTAGGTCACTGAGTTTTTTGTGAAGGTGACGAACCGCGGTTCGTGTCATTTCCGATGGTTTGATATGATTTCGTGCGTCGATCTCGACGGCATCTGCACCGATTCGAGCAGCAGTCTCTAACGCTTTCTTGAACGGCTGTCTTAAACTGGCGAGGTGAACGCCGACTTTAATTTGGAGCAAGGGTGATCTTTCGCCAACATCAGGCCATGGAAACAAATACAACGCCGCATCAGAACCGGATGCGACGAGCTATCGTTATCCATCTATCCATCGATTTTTTCCAGTCCCCATCGTCGTTTGGCTAAGTTGTCGATTGCCGTCCTTTCGCCATTCGATCGGACAAAATGACGATCGCGGCAAATAGTAGTACGCAAAAAATGGATCCGACGACTGTCCCGTCGATTTGATTCGGCATGAAAGATTGGTAGCTGGGTTTGTGTTCTGGGTTGGCGGCTTCAATTCGTTTTTGGAAAGGCCATAGAATGACCAACGATCCGGCCATCAGCCCCATCATTGCTGAAAGGGTCGGCATTCGATGGTCGTTCAAAAGCCACTTGATGACACGTGAAAACGCAAGCAAGCCGACAGCGCATCCGCTAACGAAAACCGTCAACCGCAGAAGGTTTTTGCCGACATCCTTGAATTCGAGCAGGTCGCTGGGAATGTCTAAAACAGAGTAGTAGACGCCGAAAATCAAAAGCAACATCGCGCCGCTGATGCCGGGTAAAATCATCGCGCAAATCGCAATCACCGCACACGCGAAAAGGTAGACCAACCCGATTTCTTCCGTCGAAGAATTCGATTGCATTGCGATGGTGATCGAAATCGCACACCCCGCGACTGCGGCGATCAAATTCGTCGTTAACCTTGGAAGGCTCTTAAAATTGATCATGCCGAAAACAATCCAAAGCGAACCGATGATCATTCCAGCAAACGAAGCAAGTGTTAACGGCCGCAAGGATTCGTCGGACATCAAGATTTTGATCCCCTTCGACATGACAACGTAGCCGACGGCGATGCCGATCAAGAGTGAAAACAAAAATCGTCCGTTGCAGTGTTTGAATGCTTGACCGATTCGCCCTCCGATAAGCAATCGGAGGAATTTTCGGTCGAATGAACTGATCGCTGTGAACAGGCGTTCATAGATTCCGACTACCAATGCGACAGTTCCGCCAGAAACACCTGGGACGGCATCGCAGAGTCCCATGCAAAAACCAATTAATGAATGCGTCACATCTTTTAAAAGCGAAGGGGATTCTGGCTCGGCGTTGGATTCACGTTTACTGTTCATGGGGCGTCATTGTTACGGATTCGTTGGCAAGCAGCTCTTGGATCGGTCGTTGGCTCCAGGCGACTTCGTCTCATCCGTTTTGTGAAGAACGATAGGAAATTAAAGAACTGTCGATAGCAGATTCAGCTCTCTGTTAACAGTCATCTTGTTTGGTAGAATCCCAGATACAAAGCTATAATTCGCAAATAACATAGGATAAACAATGAACGCAATACAAGTTCTTGAAAATGGAATCGACACAGCAAAAATGATTTCCATGGGTTATCTTTCCGACCTGACAGACGAGGAAATGATGCACCGGCCCGATCCGAAATGTAATCACATCAAGTGGCAGTTGGGGCATCTTTTGCAATCGGACATCATGATGGTCAATGGATGTGTCCCTGAAACGATTCCGGAGTTGCCTGAAGGGTTTGTTGAAAAGTACACGAAGGAAACCGCCGGCTCAGACAATGCCGATGATTTTCACTCCAAGGATGAACTTCTTGCACTGTACGAATCACAAACGAATGCAATCAAGGAAGCGGTAAAAAAGCTGTCCGAAGAAGATCTTGATCGAGCGGCTCCGGATTCGATGAAGGATTACGCGCCGACTTTTGGTGCTGCGATTGGCATGATTGGCGACCATTGGTTGATGCACGCCGGGCAATGGGCGGTTATTCGTCGACAAAAAGGACGAGCTCCCATTTTTTAATCGTTGATGGGAAATGGATTCTTGCGTGCCCATCTCTTGATAGGATGGGCCATTTTACTTCAACTGCTCAAGATTGCTCCGCAAAGCCTTTAAGTTGACTTCCAAGCTACTAAAGTCCTTGGAGCCTTTTTTCGTGTCCTTCATTCTCTCAGTAATTCCTGCAATCCGTTCGTTGATAATCTCACGAGCCTTTTCTTTCTCCTCAGAAGTGGCCACGGGACTGTTGATTGCATAGTCCAAGTCGATGATTGCTTTTTCATTAGCTGGCTTTGTGTTGAATGAAAAAACACCGTTGAAAAACAGGATGGCGAAGATGAGTCCGGCCAGACCGAGAGCAATGATCGCGACCTTACTGGGTGAATCAACTGTCGCGATCAGAGTGTTGGCAAGCTTTGCTTTGAAATTCGAAAATTGAACAGACCGCGAACCTGATGTGCTGATTTTTTTGCTCTTTAGTTCTTTGAGCTCTTCAAGCGTTTGTTCAAAAGTGGAGTAGGCGATCATCAACGTTAAAGCGCCCAACGCATCATCATTTACTTCTCGTTTTCTGAAATATTCAATTAGCGTTTCGGAATTACGTCTGGCTTCGCTCGGCAGTTTGGAATTCGCTCGAACAAAGTCCGGGCACTTACCGAGCTTAAGCGATAAGAATTCCAGCATTTGCCCGTTTGAGCGATCCGCATTGAGCTCTTTTTCGTGTTCTTCTTCATTTTGTAATTTTTTTACTTCGTCTACGAACATCAAAAAAGGCCGGAATATTCAAAGTGGATTGATAGTTTGAAGCAGGCTGATTTTATCGCACCTCTCA